>NZ_JBFUBD010000003.1:0-102686 GCF_056405935.1 Polaromonas sp. P1_E3 | reverse complement strand
CGCTTCGCTTCGGGCAACCTGCGCTGCTCGACTCCGGCGGCGGTCCGCAGAACTCGCCTTCGGCTCAAACAACTGCGGCCCGACCTTCCGCCTCCGTCTGCGCTGCTCGGCCCAGCCAGGACGGGGAAGTCCGAATTCGAATACAAAGACCAATACCAACAAGTACTCGCCATGGCGAGTACTTTTTTCTTCAGGTATGCGGAGTTCTGTCTTCGGCTGTTGGGTATTCGTTCCCCCACCCCTTGTGGATGCGCCGAGGAGCGCAGGGCCAGACGGATCAGGGCAAAAACTTGTTTGAGCGAAGCGAGTTGTTTTTGACCCCGTCTGGACCGAGCACCGCAGGTTGCCCGCAGCGCAGCGGAGGGACGCAGGAACCAGGGTCGCCTTTTCTTTGCTTACTTTCTTTTGGCGAAGCAAAAGAAAGTGAGTTGCATGCCGGGCAACCCCCGGCCAGCAAACCTCAGCAAAGCGCACGCCCTCAAATCAATCTCAACCTCATACGAAAACCGCTATCAATTCAATAGCTGCTCGCGCACGACCCCATTAGCAGCGTGGCACTTTTATGCCGAAAAACGGCTCGTGAAGCTTCCCAACGCACCAACGGGGGCAGCTTTTCAGCTCCCGAAACTGAAAATGGGCCCGTTCAAGGCCCATTTCAAGAAGCATCCGGCCTCAAGCCCAACAGGAACCAGTGCAAGCAGCTATGTTTTTGATAGCATTATTCAAATCCATACAACTCAGCCGGGTTGTCCACCAAAATTTTCCGGCGCGCGTCATCACCCGGCACCCACGAAAACAGCAGGTCATACAAATCCACTTCCGACGGCGGCGGATTGCGCCCTGGGTGCGGCCAGTTACTCGCCCACAAACAGCGTTCCGGAAACTTCTCTGCCAGCGTGCGCGCAATCAAACTCACGTCGTCATACCCCGGCGCTCCGATCTTCGAAGTCTCGTACGGCGCCGACAGCTTGACCCACACATTGCCGGTGTCCAGCACGCGCAGCAGCGACTGGAATGCCGGGTGGTCGGGCTTCACGGGCTCGAGAAATTTTCCGTTGTGGTCAATCACCACCTTGCAGGGCAATCGTTTGATCACTTCTTCATGTTCGGGAAAACTGCGGCCATCCAGCTGCAGGTTGACCATCCAGTTCATCGCAGCCAGGCGCGCGGCGATGGGCTCCAGCGAGTTCCACTCCAGCACCGGGTTGATCATCATGTAGCGGACGCCGCAGATGCCGCGGTCGTCAAGACGCTTCAGCTCGGCGTCCGTTACGTCAGCCGCCACCAGCGCGATGCCGCGGCCGGACGCGCCGAGCTGTGCCACGGCGTCGAGCGTGCAGCTGTTGTCAAAACCATAGGCAGAGGGTTGAACGATGACGGCGCGGCTCAGGCCCAGTGCCTCTTGCACTTTGCGATACGTTGAGACCGGCAAGTGCGGCGGCACCCAGGCCACGTTGGGCACCATGGGGTATTTGTCTTCGTAGATGTGGACGTGGCAGTCGCACGCGCCGGCGTAGGTGGTGTTTTGGGTGGCTTGCATGAATGGCTTTCGCAAAGAAATGAAGGGGTGGCGCGGCCTGGCTCAGGCGGCTTGCGGCGCTTTAGTAGCCTGCTGCCAGCGCGTAGCTTGCGCAGCGTTCACCGCGCCCTTGGGCGCGCGGCCTTGCAGCAACTCGGCGACTTGCGCCACCGTCTCCATCGCCTGGTGCTCGATGGCTGGCGGCGTAAGGCCACCGATATGAGGCGACGCAATCACGCGCGGATGCGCGGCCACGCGGGGCGAGGGCATCTGGTCGGGCGCGCGGCCCACGTCGACGGCGCAGCCGGCCATCGTGCCGGCGTCGAGCGCGGCGATCAATGCATCTTCATCGACCAGATTGCCGCGCGAAGCATTGATAAAAAACGCACCGGGCTTCATGGCGGCAAACGTTGTCGCGTTCATCATGTTCTCGGTCGCCTCTGTGGCGGCGGCCAGGCACACCACGTAGTCAGAGCGCTGGAGCAGCGGCAGCAACTCGACCTGCTCCAGCTCTTTGCGGTTGGTGGATGTGTAGGGGTCGTGCACCACGATGCGCATGCCCAGCGCCAATGCCACGTCGCACAAATAGCGGCTGATCTGGCCGAAACCGATGACGCCCAGTGTGGAGCCGCGCAGCTCGCGGCCCATGGTGGCAGCCACCGGCCGGCCCGCGTGGTAGTCGGCCGTGGTTTCGCTGATGTTCCGGCTCAGGTCGATCATCACGCCGATGATCCATTCGCTCACCGACGCGATAAAGCCCGCACTGGCCTGTGTCACCAGTACGCCGTGGCGGCTTGCGGCCGGCACGTCGATGTTGCGGATGTCGATGGCGCAGCGCACGAAGGCCAGCAGGCGCGGCAACGCTGCGAACAGTGCCTCGTCGCCCACCGTCTGGCGGTAGGAAATGATGACCTCGCAGTCGGCGGCCAGCGCGGCCAGTTCGCTCGAAGAAAGATCGGTGTCGCCGGGGTTGAAGCGCACATTGGCAATCGCTTGCAGCGCCGCGATGGCGCGGTCACCGAAGTAGTGCGCGAGCTTGCTTTGGGGGTGGCTGACGAAAACCGTTGTCATTCAAAAACCTTGTGTTCCCGGTATCAAAAAACTGGAAATCAACGTTTGCCAGGCGCGTATCTGGCAACCGAGTCACGCGCCATCAGCGTGGGCTGAAAGATGAATTCCTGCGTGGCGATGGACGGGTCGGCCAGCCGGCTCATCACGCGCTCGACCATCACCTGCGCCATCTCAGGCACTGGCAGGCGCACACTCGTCATGGCCGGGTGCATGAGCGTGGAGAGGAACACGTTGTCGATGCCGATCACCGATACCTCTTCCGGTACGGCCAGGCCCGCGTCGCGAAAGCCCGCCATCAGCCCAAACGCCATCAAATCGTTCACACCGATCACGCCGGTGGGCCGCTCAGGCAATTGCGCCAGCAAACCGGCCTGCGCACGGCCCACTTCGCTCATCATCGAGTCGCCGTACTCGTCGACCGGCGTGCCTTCGACCACCTGGGCGCTGGCCTGCAGCCCAGCGGCTTTGGCGGCCGAGAGGAAGCCGGCGATCTTTTCGTTACGGCTCATGGTGCGGCCGGCTGGCGTAACAAACGCCAGGCGCTGGTGGCCCATGTCGATGAGGTGTTGCGTTGCAATGCGGGCGGACTCAAAACTGTCGACCGTGACGTGGTCGACGATGGACGTCATGTTGGGTGTGGCGCGCCGGTCATAGCTCACCATCACCAGGCCGCGTTCGGCGGCGGCTTCCACGTGCTGCTCGTCGATCAGTGAAGAAATGATGATCACGCCGCGTACGCCGTGTGCCAGCAGGTCGTCAAAGAAGCGCAGCTCCTTGTCCTTGTCGCGGTAGGTGTTGCCGATCATGATGCGAAAACCGTAGCGCTCCTGCGCCAGGGTTTCGATCTCGCGCGCGATGAAGCCGTACATCGGGTTGGCCATGGACGGCACCAGCAGGCCGATCAGCGGCGTGTAGCCGGTCTTGAGCTGGCGCGCGGTGGAGTTGGGCCGGTACTTCAGCTCGGCGATGGCGGCTTCCACCCGCGCCAGTGTCCCCGCGGCCATGCGGTTGGCGCGGCCGTTGAGCACGTTGGACACAGTGCTGGTGGACACACCCGCCAGTGCGGCGACATCTCGAATCTTGCTCACGGCGTTGGTCTTTTCATCAAGAAGTTAAAGGCATTATCAGAGACCCATGCGGGTCGGAAGCCATAAGGAAAATTGCGGCACAAGCACCAGCAGGATCAGCGTGACAAACAGCACCGCCAGGTATTTCATCATGGGCCGCCAGACGTTCTTGAGCTCGGTGCCCGTGATCGCACAGGTGGCAAAGAGGCCCAATCCTATCGGCGGCGCAAAAAGTCCCAGGCCCATCGCAATCACCATGACTGTCCCGAAATGTAAGGGATTGACGCCCAACTGCGAAGCAATCGGCGTCAGCAGCGGGCCAAAGATGATCAATGCCGGCGCGCCTTCCAGCACCGCGCCGAAGACGATCATGATGAGCACCGACAGCAGCACAAACATGGTGCTGCCGTAAGACGCCGCAAAGCCGATCATGAAGGTCGAAAGGTACTGCGGAATCTGCTGGATGGTCAGCGCAAACGACACGCTGGAGGCCGCCGCCACGATAAAGAGGATGCCGCCCGCCATGGAGGCCGAGCGCACAAAGAGCTGTGCCACCGACTTGACCGTGAGCTCCCGAAACGCCATCCAGCCCACCACCAGCGCATAGACAACGGCAAACGCCGACACCTCGGTCGAGGTGGCGACACCCGAAGTCACGCCCTTGCCGATCATCGCCACCATGACCAGCGCCACCGTTGCGCCGCCGATCAGGCGGAACATCGGTGTACGCACGTCGAAGGCCTCGTCGGGGTTGATGCGCGTGCCGACATAAATCGTCACTGCGGCGAGTGACAGCGCCAGCACAGCGGCCGGCACCAGCCCGGCCATGAAGAGCCCGGCGATCGAAATGTTCGCGACGAAACCCATGATGATCATGTTGATGCAGGGCGGAATCGTCTCGGCCATCACGGCGGTGCAGGCCAGCAGGCCGGCGGTTTCGTTCGGGTCCTGTTTGGTCTTGCGCACCGCCGGCATGATGATGCCACCCACCGCCGCGATGTCGGCCAGCTTGGAGCCCGACACGCCCGAGAAGAAGGCGGTGGCGGTGATGGTGATCAGCCCCAGTCCGCCGCGCACCCGGCCGAACATGCGCAGCAGCAGCTCGATGAGGCGTGACGACATGCCGTTGGCTTCCATCAGCAGGCCGGCCAGCACAAAGAAGGGAATCGCCAGCAGCACATAGTGGTCGGTGCCCGCCATCACCTGCTGCGAATACACCAGCATAGGCAGGGACGGATCGGCCGTAAAGAACACCAGCGACGACAGACCCAGCACAAACGCAATCGGTACGCCCAGCAGCAGGCCGCCGACAAAACCGATGGTCAGCAGCATCCAGGGCTTGATGGCCAGGCCGGGCATGAGGATGTTCCAGCCTGTCACTACCGCCACCATGGCGATGCCAACACCGAGCGTGGTCCACACCACGCGCGAGGGGCCGTTCACCGCGTTGGCGATGCCGAACAGCGTCATAAAGAGGCTGCCGATCACGACGGGAAAGGTGTAGATCCACTGCGGCAGGCCGATGGGCGTGGTGCTGGACCACGAATCGACCAGCAGGCCGACGGACGAGACGCACAGGCTCGCCGACACCGCCACGATGATCCAGCTGGCGAACTGGATCAGCGCCGGTTGCCAGCGCGCCGGCAGCAGGCCGCGGAAAAGATCCACACCCACATGCTGGCTGCGCGCCAGCACCGTGGCGGCGCCAAAGAAGACCAGCACGATCATCAGGGCGCGTGCGATTTCCTCCGCCCAGTCAAAGGGCTCGTGCAGGAAGTAACGGAACACCACGGAGACAAACACCACCAGCACATCGACCGCCAGCACCACGCCCGCCACGTATTCGGTCATCCGCATCAGCCAGGCCAGCCAGCGGCCGGACGAGTGGTTGATGCTGAAGCCCGGGGCGGATGCGTGCGTCGGGTTGTGCGACATCGCTTCCGGCAGGGCGTCGGCGATATCTCCGGGTACGGCCCCGGGCAGGGCGGGCGACATGCTGGCCGCCATGCTCAGCCTCGCGCCGCGTTGATCGCCGTGAAGAGCGGCGCGGTTTCCGGGTATTGCTTGGCAAAGCCTGCCCACAGTTTGGTCTCCATTTCCTTGCGAACCTGGTCGCGCTCGTTTTTGGCCATGGGCGTGAAGGTGATGCCGAGCTTCTTCAGGTCTTCGATGCCCTGCAGGCCTTTTTCGGTGCCGGTCTTGCGCAGCTGGATGGTGGAGTCGGCAGCGGCCTTCATGAAAGCCGGGCGCAGCTCGGCCGGAATGCGGTCGATGCCGCGCTTGCCCATGATGCAGACCATGGGACTGAAAAGATGCTCGGTCATCCAGCAGTGCTTGACGACTTCATTGAGCTTGCTGGCCAGCACCGTGCCCGAGTCATGCTCGAAGCCGTCGACCACACCGGTCTGCGCGGCCATGTAAAGCTCGCCAAAAGAAATCGGCGTGGGAATCGCGCCCATGATCTTGAAGGTCTCGATAAACGCAGGTGTCGGCAGCACACGCAGCTTGACGTTCTTGATGTCAGCCAGTGATTTGACCGGCTGCTTGGTGTACACGTTGCGGGCACCGTAGTGCGCGCTCCAGGTGATGACCTGGCAGCCCGTGCCTTTTTGCAGCATCTCGTTGAGCCTGGCGCCCACGCCGCTGTCCAGCGCCTTGGCCACGTGCTCGTAGCTGTCGAAAAGATAGCCCAGGTCCAGCATGCCGAGCTGCGGCGTCACGGTGGCCCAGATAGACGAGCCGGTGAGCATCATGTCGATGGATCCGACCTTGACCTGCTGTACCACATCGCTTTCCTTGCCGAGCTGGTTGTTGGGAAAGTAATCAATGCGGATCTTGTCGCCCACGGCCTTTTTGAGGTTGGCCTCCATGAGCTGTTGCCAGGCAAAGTGCGAGGAGTTGAGGTCGGGCAGATGCGCGGACGACAGGCGCAGCGCGACGGTGGACTGGGCGCTGGCCAAGCCCGAAAACCCGGTCGCGACGGCCACTGAGGCGGCAGAGGTGGTCTGGACAAACCGGCGGCGTGAAAGGGAAGTCATTTCTTGTCTCCTGAGGATGTTTTTGAGGGGTGCGCTCGTGAAATTCGGCGTTCTGGGCGTTCTTTGTAGAACGATTTACTGTATCGTTACACCAAATCACCGGTCAAGCCGGGCAAAGGTGGTTTTTGATAGGTGTTTTCCTCCGTAAACAGACGGTATTCGTCTCCCGGCAGTACCGCAGCCTGCACAACAGGGCTATGGGAGTGGCGCTGTGGAACAAGCTTGATGGCCAAAGCGCGGTGAACCAGCAGCCGGTTTTTCGGTGAAGTCGGCAATCGCGGAAAACCCGGGTCTTGACGCGCCTGAACGGCGGCGCAGAATGCATCAGTCGTTGGCAGGCTGGAGTTGTATGTACAAGTTACGGCCTGCCCACAACAGGAGGTCTGGGCATGATTCCTGCTCACGCCTGATGACCCGGGGTGCTACCGCCACAAGCGTTTAGTTGCCATGTTTTGTTTTGACTGCCCAACCGAAGGAAATCATCTTGAACCCCATGCTTCCCCTCCTCAGCCGCCGCGTTCTTTGCGCCACCGCCGCAGCCGCCATGCTGGCCTGCAGCGGCGGTGCTGCGCTGGCCGCCACGCCCAAAGACACACTGGTGCTGGCCTTCGGTTTCGACGACATCATCACCATGGACCCGGCCGAGGCCTTTGAGCTGTCCGCCGGCGAAATCATGGGCAACACCTATGACCGCCTGCTGCGCCTGGACATCAACGATCCCTCCAAGCTGGTGGGCGATGTGGCCAAGTCCTGGACTGTCTCGGCCGATGGCAAGACCTACACCTTTGAGATCAAGCCCGGCCTCAAATTCGCGTCGGGCAACCCGCTGACAGCCGAAGAAGTGGCCTATTCGCTGCAGCGCGCCGTGATGCTCGACAAATCCCCGGCTTTCATCCTGACCCAGTTCGGGTTTTCCAAGGCCAACGTGAAGGACAAGATCAAGGCCACCAGCCCGACCGTGCTGACCATGGAGACCGACAAGGCCTATGCACCCACCTTCGTCTTCAACTGCCTGACGGCCAACGTGGCCGGCATTGTCGACATGAAGCTGGTTCAGTCCAAAGAGGTTAACGGCGATTGGGGTTATGCCTGGCTCAAGACCAACTACGCCGGCTCCGGCCCGCTCAAGCTGCGCGAATGGCGCGCCAATGAAATCGTGGCGCTGGAGCGCAACGACAATTACTACGGCACCAAGCCTAAACTGGCGCGGGTGATTTACCGCCACGTGAAGGAATCGGCCACGCAGCGCCTGTTGCTGGAAAAAGGCGACATCGACATTGCCCGCAACCTGAGCCCGCAGGATATCGCGGCGCTCTCGGCCAACAAGGACGTGAAGATGACCTCCACGCCCAAGGGCACGGTCTACTACATCAGCCTGAACCAGAAGAACGCGAACCTCGCCAAGCCCGAGGTGCGCGAGGCCATGAAATACCTGATCGACTACGACGCCATCGGCGACACGCTGGTCAAAAACATCGGCGTGATCAACCAGAACTTCCTGCCGCAGGGCCTGCTGGGCGCCAGCAAAGACAAGCCCTACAAACTTGATGTGGCCAAGGCCAAACAGCTGCTGGCCAAGGCCGGCCTGCCCAACGGCTTCAAAGTCACCATCGACATGCGCACGATCCAGCCGGTGCAGGGCATTACCGAGGCCTTCCAGCAGACGGCCAAGCAGGCCGGCATCGACGTCGAGATCATTCCCGGCGACGGCAAGCAGACGCTGACGAAGTACCGTGCCCGCACCCACGACATGTACATCGGCCAGTGGGGCGCCGACTACTGGGACCCGCATTCAAACGCCGACACCTTCACGCGCAACCCCGACAATGCCGACGACGCCAAAGCCAAGCCGCTGGCCTGGCGCAATGCCTGGGCGATCCCGGAATTGACCAAGCAGTCTGACGCCGCGGTGCTGGAGCGCGACGCCGGCAAGCGCAAGAAGATGTATGAAGATTTGCAGGCCGAGTTCCGAAAGACCAGCCCGTTTGTCATGCTGTACCAGCAGACCGAGGTGGCCGCTTTCCGGAGCAACGTAGACGGCCTGAAGCTGGGCCCTACCTTCGACACCAACTACATGTTCAACGCCTCCAAGCGCTGATAGCTCCACCGACATTGGCCATCCCCGACCCCACAGCCGCCGGCGTGGCACCGCTCAGTGCGGTGACCCCGCGCACGGCGGGCCAGCGCCTCACGCCGCACGCCAAAAGCTTTGGCAATTTCCTGGTGGTGATCCTGCTCACCTACCTGGGACTGCTCGCGGTCACGTTTTTTATCGGCCGTGTGATCCCGATCGACCCGGTGCTGGCCATCGTGGGCGACCGCGCGCCGGCGCATGTGATCGAGCGTGCGCGCCAGGAACTGGGGCTGGACAAGCCACTTTACGAGCAGTTTTATATCTACATCGCGAAGGTGCTGAAGGGCGACTTCGGCGTCTCGGTGCTGACGGCCAACCCGGTGATGACGGACATCAGGCGCGCCTTTCCGGCGACGCTGGAGCTGGCCAGCCTGGGCATACTGATAGGTGCGGGCCTGGGCGTGCCGCTGGGCGTGTGGGCGGCAGTGCGGCGCGGCAAGCTCGTGGACCAAGTGGTGCGCGTGATAGGTCTCGTCGGTTATTCGGTACCGATCTTCTGGCTGGGGCTGATGGCTCTGGTGCTGTTTTATGCGCGGCTGGGCTGGGTATCGGGGCCGGGCCGCATCGATGTGACGTATGAGTACACGATCACGCCGGTCACCGGGCTGCTGTTGCTCGACACCGCGATGGCCGGCGAGTGGGAAGCCTTTCGCAATGTGTTCTCGCACCTCATATTGCCGGCGTCATTGCTCGGCTATTTCGCGCTGGCCTACATCAGCCGCATGACGCGCTCCTTCATGCTCAATGAGCTGGCGCAGGAGTACGTGATTGCCGCACGCGCCAAGGGCCTGTCGGAGTCACGCATCATCTGGCGCCATGCACTGCGCAATGCGATGGTGCCGCTGGTCACGGTGATCGCGCTGTCGTATGCGGGCTTGCTTGAAGGCTCGGTGCTGACGGAAACTGTCTTTGCGTGGCCGGGCCTGGGCCTTTACATCACCAACTCGCTGCAGAACGCCGACATGAATGCGGTGCTGGGCGGAACGATTGTGGTGGGGTCGATTTTTGTCGGCTTGAACCTGCTGTCTGACGTCTTATACAAAGTGCTGGATCCGAGGACGCGTATCCGATGACTTCAAAGGTTGCATCTTTGCGCGACTGGCTGAGTACGGACCGGCCCGCTTCGCGCCGCCAGGCCTTCATGGGCCGCGTGTACCACGGCTGCCACGATTTTTCGCGCAACCGGCTGGCCATGCTGGGCCTCTTCATCGTGCTGGGGCTTATCGGGGTGGCAATCTTTGCCGATGTCCTGGCGCCTTATTCGGCCTACACCGGCGACCTGCGCACCACGCGCCTGCTGCCGCCTTCGTGGGCACATTGGTTCGGCACCGACGACCAGGGGCGCGACATTCTTTCGCGCATCATCATCGGCTCACGCATCACGCTGATGGTCGTGATCCTGGTGGCGGTGCTGGCCGCGCCGCTGGGCCTCATCGTCGGCACGGTGGCGGGTTATGCCGGCGGATGGGTTGATGCGGTGCTGATGCGCATCACCGATATTTTTCTCGCGTTTCCACGCCTCATCCTGGCGCTGGCGTTTGTCGCGGCGCTGGGACCCGGCATCCAGAACGCGGTGATCGCCATCGCCATCACCTCCTGGCCGCCTTACGCCCGCATGGCGCGGGCCGAGACATTGACGATACGGCAGACAGACTACATCGCTGCGGTGCGGCTGCTGGGCGCATCGCCCTGGCGGATCGTGCTTGGGCACATCATGCCGCTGTGCGTGTCGTCGGTGATTGTGCGCGTCACGCTGGACATGGCCGGCATCATCCTCACGGCTGCCGGGCTGGGCTTCCTCGGTCTGGGTGCACAGCCGCCCATGCCGGAGTGGGGCGCGATGATCGCCAACGGGCGCCTGTATGTGCTGGACCAGTGGTGGGTCGCCGCCGCGCCCGGTGCGGCGATTTTTGTCGTGAGCCTGGCCTTCAACCTGCTGGGTGACGGCCTGCGCGATGCGCTGGACCCGAAGGCCGCTAAATGACAGATTCAACGGCGCCTCTGCTTGTCGTTGACGACCTGCGCGTCAGCTTTCCGCGCCGTGACGGCGGCATGACCGAGGCGGTGCGTGGTGTGTCTTTCACCCTCGGCCGAGAGCGTCTGGGCATCGTCGGCGAATCGGGATCAGGCAAATCCCAAACCGGCCGCGCCATCATGGGGCTGACCGCACCAGAGGGCCGTATCACCGCAAAGCGCCTCGAATTTTCCGGCGTTGACTTGCTCAACTGCCCGCCCGCCCAACGCCGCGCGCTGCGCGGCGGCCGTGTCGCCATGGTGTTGCAGGACCCGAAGTTTTCGCTCAACCCGGTCATGACCATAGGCGCACAAATCGTGGAGACCTTGCAGGCCCACACCCGCGTCTCATCGGCCGAAGCCAAAAACCGCGCACTCGCCGCGCTTGAATCGGTGCGCATCGACGACCCGGCGCGTGTCTACAAGCTCTATCCGCATGAGGTGTCGGGCGGCATGGGCCAGCGCGCAATGATCGCGATGATGCTGATCGCCGACCCGGACCTGCTGATTGCCGACGAGCCGACCTCGGCGCTGGACGTGACGGTACAGCTGCAGGTGTTGTCCATCCTCGACACCCTGGTGGCCGAACGCGGCATGGGCCTGATCCTCGTGTCGCACGACCTGCGGCTGGTATCAACCTTCTGCGACCGCATCCTGGTCATGTATGCCGGCCGCGTGGTGGAAGAACTCGCTGCCGGTGGCCTGGCTAATGCGCAGCATCCCTACACGCGCGGCCTGATGGCTTGCTTGCCGCAATTGGGCGCATCGACACACCCGCTGGCCACGCTGGACCGCCAACCGGAGTGGGCGCTGTGACCGCGGCGGCTTCATCCACATCGCTGGGACTCGAAGTGGACGGCCTGCGCGTGGTGTACGACGGTTTTGTCGCGGTTGCCGATACGTCTTTTACCGTGCAACCCGGCGAGAGCTTCGGCATCGTCGGCGAATCCGGATCGGGCAAATCCACCGTGCTGCGCGCCATCTGCGGCCTGGCACCGCGCACTGCAGGCTCGGTCAAGCTGCTGGGCCAGGACAGCGCGCCCGGCAGCAAGTCCTTCAGGCGGCAGGTGCAGATGGTGTTCCAGGATCCGTATGGGTCATTGCACCCGCGCCACACGGTAGACCGCATCCTCGCCGAGCCGCTGGCCATTCACGGCATAGGCAACGCCGAGGTGCGCATTGAACGTGCACTGGAAGAGGTCGGCCTGGGCGTTGGCTTCCGGTTTCGCTATCCGCACCAGCTGTCGGGCGGACAGCGCCAGCGCATTGCGATTGCGCGGGCTTTGATCCTCGAGCCGCAGATCCTGCTCCTTGACGAACCCACTTCAGCACTGGACGCTTCTGTGCAGGCGGAGGTGCTCAACCTTCTCGAAGAGTTGCGCCGCCGGCGCGGCCTCACCTTCGTGATGGTCAGCCACGACCTGGCCGTCGTCACCCATCTGTGCGAGCGGTTGATGGTGATGCAGCGCGGCCAGACAGTGGAGATGCTGCCTTCGGCGGACCTGGCGGCGCACAAGGTCACCAACGCTTACACACTTCAGCTGATGCGGGCCTCCAGTGGTTTCCGGCGTACGGCTGAAGTGGTTTAATTTTCTTCTAGCCACACACACCTCGCACCATGATCCGCTGGGAATCCCATGCCTGCCTGCCGCTGCACCCGGCGGCCGATTTTTCGTCCATGGACGAGCTGCGCGCGGCAGGCGTCAACTATGTGTCCATCAATGTCGGCATGGACATGAACCCGGTGGCGCAAATCATGGCGGTGATCGCTGCCTTCCGCGCCAAGATTTCTGCGAACCCGGACCGCTACCGGCTGGTGTCCAGCGTAGCCGAAATCCGCGAGGCCGCCGCGGCAGGTCAGCTCGCCATCGGCTTCGACCTGGAAGGCGCGATGCCGCTGCTGGAGCAGCCGGAGATGGTTGCCCTCTACCGCGACCTCGGCGTACGGCAAATCCACTTTGCCTACAACCGCAACAACAGCGTGGCCGACGGTTGCCATGATGAGGCGCGCGGCCTGACGCCGCTGGGCGTGCGCATGGTGCAGGCCGTCAATGAGGCAGGCCTCTTGATGGATTGCTCACACACCGGCCGCCGCTGCAGCCTGGACATCATGGCCGCCTCGGCCAAGCCGGTGATCTTCAGCCACGCCAACCCGCTGGCGCTGGTAGAGCACGGGCGCAACATCACCGATGAGCAGATTCGCGCCTGCGCGGCGACGGGCGGCGTGGTGTGCGTCTCGGGTGTTTCCGCCTTCCTGGGCACGCGCACGCCGACGGCCGACGACATGGCGCGCCACGTGGCTTATGTGGCCGGCCTGGTCGGCGCGCAGCACGTGGGCATAGGCCTGGACATCAGCTTCCGCCAGGACGAACTTAACGACAACCCGCCCGGCGACTACGATCCTGGTTACTGGTGGCCGAAGTCCGCCGGCTACAACCGCGCCGTGCAGCGCATGACCTACACGCCGGTTGAAACCTGGCAACTGCTGCCCGAGGCGCTGCGCGAGGTGGGCCTGGGCACAGCCGAGATCGAAGGCGTGATGGGTGACAATATGATGCGCATTGCCGGCAAGGTCTGGCAGAACGCCTGAATACCCATACCCAACACCACTGGTCCACCCCCATGTCCTCCATCACCCTCCGCTTCCTGGCCGAACCCAGCACCGTCAACTTCGGCGGAAAAGTGCATGGCGGCACTGTCATGAAGTGGATCGACGAAGCCGGTTACGCCTGTGCGACCAGTTGGGCCAAACGCTACTGCGTCACGGTTTCTGTGGGCAGCATCCGCTTTCAACGCCCCATCATGATCGGCGACCTGGTCGAAGTCGAAGCCCGCCTGGCCTATACCGGCACAACCAGCATGAACATCTCGGTCGAAGTGCGCGCCGGTGACATGAAGCTCGGGCAGATGCAGGTGATCACGGAATGCCTGGTCGTGTTTGTTGCGGTGGACCTGGACGGCAAGGCCTTGCCCGCCGAGCAATGGCGGCCGGAGACGCCAGGCGACGTCGCATTGGCCCAGCGCGTCAAGGCGCACCTGGATGCGGCCCGCTCCATGCAGCTGGGCTGAGCCCGCGTCCTTGCGCCTATGCAGCCCAATGCCCTGACGGGCCGCGACCTGGCGGCCGCCCTCACGGTCGTCGTACTCTGGGGCGTTAACTTCGTTGTGATGAAATTCGCGCTGCGCGATTTCACACCTTTCCAGCTGGGCACGGCCCGTTATGTGTTTGCCGTGTTGCCGCTGGTGCTGCTGGTACGCCCGCCAAAAATCGCGTGGAAGTGGATCGTGTTTTACGGCCTCTTTCAGGGCGTGGGCCAGTTCGGCATTTTGTTTCTTGCCCTCAAGGTCGGCATGACGGCGGCGCTGGCCTCGGTACTGCAGCAAACGCAGGTGTTCTGGACGGCGCTTTTTGGTTTTGTGCTGCTGCACGAACGCGCCAGCCGGCCGCTGCAGGCGGGCCTGGTGCTCGCGGCCCTGGGCCTGGCCTGCTTTGCGCTCAACTACGTCGGCGCCAATGGCGCGGGCGCCACCACGCCACTGGGCTTTGTGCTCACACTCTGCGCGGCGGCCATGTGGGCCATGTCCAACATCGTGGCGCGGCGTGTGCAGCAGACCTACAGCGATTATTCGCCGCTGGCCTTTGTGGTCTGGAGCAGCCTGGTGGCGATACTGCCCTTTGCCGCCCTGTCCTGGGCCTTCGACCCCGAGGCGGTGCGCTGGCACTGGCTGGAAGCGCGTGCATCCAGCTGGGCCGCCGTTGCCTACCTCGGCTGGGCGGCCACCATTTTGGGCTACAGCCTGTGGACCAACCTGCTCAAGCGCCACCCCGCGAATCGCGTCGCGCCCTTCAGCCTGGGTGTCCCGGTCGTGGGCCTGGCCACCGGCATGCTGGTGCTGGGCGAGGTCGTCACGCCCTGGCAATGGGCCGGCGTCGCGTTTGTAGTGGCCGCGCTGGCTTGTGTGATGCTGGGTGGGCTGGTGTTCAGGCCGCGTTCGCAACAGGCCTGACCCCGGGCTGGCCGCCGCCAAACCAGGCCGCCAGCAACTCCAGCGTGTAGCGCACCTTGGCCGGCTGCTCGCCGCGCCGTGGCGTGACGGCGTAGACCGGAACATCCGCCATGCGCCAGCCCGGCAGTATCGGCAGCAGGCGGCCCTCGGCCAACGCCTTGCGGTCATCCTCGCTCACCCCCATGCTGATGCCCCAGCCGGCTATGGCCAGCGCATGCAGCGCCGTGACCTGGGATGCCTGAACGCGGCCTTCCAGCCGCAGGGTTTCCCGCTCGCCGGTGGGGCCCAGCAGCTCCAGCATGTCTGCACCGCTGCTGTTGGGTTTGCTGGCGAGCCAGTCGTGGCGCAGCAAATCGTGCGGCGTGGCGGGCCAGCCGCGTTCGGCCAGGTAGGCCGGCGAGGCACAAAGTTGCCGCGTCATTTCGCCCAGCTTGCGTGCCACCAGGCTGGAGTCGGCCAGCTCGCCGACGCGCACCGCGATATCCACGCGTTCGCCGATCAGGTCCACCAGCTTGTCGTCCAGCAACAGTCGCAGCGTGAGCCGGGGGTAGCCACGCAGCGGCGCCAGCGCCGCAGCCAAAAGGCTGCCAAAGCCGGCCGGCGCGGCCAGGCGCAGCTCGCCTTCGGGTTCGTCGCGCAGCCGCACCAGTGCCTGTTCCGCCGAACGCGCAGCCGCCACCATGGCGGCGCAACCGGCGTGGTAGCGCTCACCCGCTTCTGTCAGCGTCAGGCGCCGGGTTGACCGGTGCAGCAGGGCCAGGCCGAGCGACTGCTCAAGCTGCCGCAAATGCTGGCTGACGGCCGATGGCGTCATGCCCAGCTGCCGCGCAGCTGCCGTCAGGGAACCCTTGGCAACCACCTCGGCAAAAATGGCCATGCGTTTGAGTTGGTCCATGGATTTATCGCTCATTGATAAGCTGTACTTCAGAGTGTTGGCGAATTTTGCCGTCTATTCAAGCCGTTGTGAAGTCATGAAACTAGCGGCTTCTTCACCAACAGGGAAATTTTCATGAACATCGCACTGATCGGCGCCACGGGTTTTATCGGCGCACCCATTCTTTCCGAACTGCTGGGCCGCGGCCACAAAGTCACCGTGCTGGCCCGCAACCCCGGCAAGGTCGCGCCGCAGGCTGGGTTGACCGTGGTCACCGCCGACGCACTGCAGGCTGGGCAGGTGGCCAAGGCGGTGACCGGCCACGACGCCGTCATCAGCGCCTACAACCCGGGCTGGAGCGAACCGAAGATCCACGACCTGCACCTGCAGGCCAGCAAGGCCATCGTCGACGGCGTCAAGCAGGCGGGCGTCAAGCGCCTGCTCGTCGTGGGCGGCGCCGGCAGCCTGTATGTGGCGCCCGGCCTGCAACTGGTGGACACGCCGGAGTTCCCCGCGCAATACAAGCAGGGCGCGCTGGCCGCACGCGAGGCGCTCAACCAGTTGAAGCTCGAGACATCACTCGACTGGAGCTTTGTCTCGCCACCCATCGGCCTGGCACCCGGCGAACGCACGGGCAAGTACCGGCTGGGCAACGACGACCTGCTGCCCGGTCAGGGCGATCAGCCGGCGGGTATTTCGGTGGCTGACCTCGCCGTGGCCATCGTGGATGAGATCGAGAATGCGCGGCACGTACGGCGCCGGTTTACGGTTGCCAGCTGAAAACGGCTGCAGACCAATAGTGACGAGCGCAAGCAGCTATTAAAAATATAGCACTCCGTCGTGCACTGAAGCACCGCGGCGGCGCTGCCTCCGGCCGGTGGCAGGCATTTGCGGCAATGTCTGACACCGGCCGCCTGCAGCCGCCGCTAAGGTGGCGGGCATGAAAGGATCCCGCACCATCATGTCCACCTCACCCTCCAACCCCCTGTCCCGGATGCTCACTGACTACAAGGCCTGGGACGAAAGCCGCGACAGCTTCCCCGGCGAACACTGGCTGGTTTTTGGCGCCGGCGTGGCGCTGCTTCTGGCATCAAGCCGGAGCGCGTCGCCGGTCAAGCGTGCGCTGGGGTCGGCGCTGGGAAGCGCGCTGCTGTATCGTGCCGCGAGCGGGCGGGACGGGGTGGCGAAGCTGGCTGGGTATCTGCCTGCTGCGAAGGGGTTGCTGCGGATTGGACGCTAGCGTCTTCCGTTAAAGGCGCTGCCCGGGGTTGCCGGGACTGCAGGTCCCGGCAAAACACGCAGCCGGGATCAACCGCGATCAGCCCGCCCCATGGCACTTCTTGTATTTCTTCCCGCTACCGCAATAACAAAGGTCATTGCGTCCCGGCGTGGCTTCGACGCGCACCGTTTCCACTTTCGGGCCCAGGGTCTTCCACAGCTCCCGCAGGTCATACACCGCCCAGATCGCTTCGCCAAACGCGTTGAGCCTGGCAATGCTGGTGCTGGGCGTACCGTCTTCGCTCAGGGGTGACACCTCGGGTGGAGCGCTGTCGTCTTCGGTCATGGCCACGACGGCCTGCAGCGCGCCGTCGAGCCATTTGGCGGCGTCCTTGTCGCGCGGGGCCATCCATTCATCGGGCCAGCTTTCGACGGCGAACATGAAGCCCAGCGCCCAGACCTGGGCAAAGGCGGGCAGGTCTTCACCCTTGAAGGCGGCCCGTTCTTCGGGCGGCATGTCGGCCACGGCGCCGCGGATGTCCATCACTTCGGGGTGGTAGCAGCTGTCGTCTTCGAGCGAGTCGACTTCGGCGTCCAGCGCCGTTTCGACTTCCTGCCAGCGCTGGTTCCAGAGCGTGAGGAAGCGCTCGCGTTGCGCCTCGCTGGTGAACGAGCCGCCTTCGGGATCCGGCGCCTCGCCTTCAGCGGGGACGGCGAGCAGCACGGGCAGGTATTCGGCTGCCTCGATCGGCCGGCGCGAACAGATCACGGCGGCCATAAAGCCTTCGCAGAATTCCCACTGCGGCGTTTCGTCGTAGCGGGTGCGCAGGTCGTCGAGAATCCCGTCGAGCTCATCAAACGCCTCGGTTTCAAGGAAGACCTGAGCGGGCGGTGATGCTGAAGGCGACGTGGTTTTGGGGGTGGGCTTCATGAAAAACAGTTCTGAGCGTCACGTGAGGCTCTTATGATGCAAAGTGTATCTGGCGCATCGCGGCTGCATGCCTGTGTTTTGTGCCCTTTTGTGATCTCCTTTCCCCCGGAAGCCCACCATGTTTCTTCAGCGCCTGGATGCCTGGTTCCCTGTCCGTTACACCTTTATGGCCCTGTGCGGGCTTGCTGCGCTGCTGGGGCTGCTCGGCCTGATGGTTTTTGGCGTCGGGAAGCTGGCCCTGGTGTCCCTGGTGGCCGGCGTGGTGCTGGTATGTGTCGGTGTGCGCGACCTGCGGCAAACGCGCCATGCCGTGCTGCGCAACTACCCGGTCATCGGCCACATGCGTTTCCTGTTTGAGTACATCCGGCCCGAAATGCGCCAGTACTTCATCGAAAGCGACAGCGAGGCCACGCCGTTTTCACGTGCGCAGCGTTCGCTGGTGTACCAGCGCGCCAAGGGCGAACCCGACAACCGGCCCTTCGGCACGCAGCTGGACGTGGGCGCGCAGGGTTATGAATGGGTCAACCATTCGATGTCGCCGACCAAACTGCCAACCCACGACTTCCGCGTCTGGATAGGCGGCACGCCCGATCATCCTTCGCCCTCGGTAGAGCCCTGCACGCAGCCTTACCACGCCAGCGTGTTCAACATCTCGGCGCTGAGCTTCGGATCGCTTTCGGCCAATGCCATCATGGCGCTGAACAAGGGCGCCAAACTCGGCGGCTTTGCACATGACACGGGCGAGGGCTCGATCTCGCAGCACCATCGGCTGCACGGTGGCGACCTGATCTGGGAGATCGGCTCAGGCTATTTCGGTTGCCGTAACGACGACGGCACGTTCAGCGAAGAGCGCTTCGCCGCCAACGCGCGCGACCCGCAGGTCAAGCTGATCGAGCTCAAGATGAGCCAGGGCGCCAAGCCCGGCCACGGCGGCATCCTGCCTGGCCCCAAGGTGACGGCGGAAATCTCGGCGGCGCGCGGTGTGCCCCAGGGCAAGGACTGCATTTCGCCCTCCAGCCACAGCGCGTTTTCCACGCCGGTCGAGATGATGCATTTCATCGCCAAACTGCGAAAGCTGTCGGGCGGCAAGCCGACCGGCTTCAAGTTCTGCATCGGTCACCCTTGGGAGTGGTTTGCGATTGTGAAAGCCATGCTGGAGACCGGCATCACGCCGGACTTCATCGTGGTGGACGGTGCCGAGGGCGGCACGGGCGCTGCGCCCGTCGAGTTCACCGACCACGTGGGCGCACCGCTGCAGGAGGGCCTGCTGCTGGTGCACAACACGCTGATCGGCGTGAACCTGCGCAGCCGCGTTTCCATTGGCGCGGCTGGCAAAGTGGTGAGCGCTTTCGATATGGTGCGGCTGATGGCGCTGGGCGCCGACTGGTGCAATGCGGGGCGCGGTTTCATGATGGCGCTGGGCTGCATCCAGGCCCAAAGCTGCCACACCGGTAAATGCCCGACGGGCGTCACCACACAAGACCCGGTGCGCCAGCAGGCACTGGTGGTGCCCGACAAGGCCGAGCGCGTGCGCAACTTTCACCGCAGCACGCTGCATGCCTTGCAGGAGCTGGTTCAGGCTGCGGGCCTGTGCCACCCGCGCGAAGTCAATGCCCACCACATCGTGCGGCGCTTGACGGACACGGAGGTGCGGCTGCTGAGCAACCTCATCATGCAGGTGGAGCCGGGCGCACTGCTGGGCTCGCTGGAAAAGCAGAACACGGTCTTCAGCTACTACTGGCCGCTGGCCAGTGCGCACAGCTTTCGCGCCAACGGCGTGGGGCCCGGGGGGCACATGCCTGCGCAGGCCAATGGCATCCGTGTGCCGGTGACGGGTGATGCCTCGGCGGTATCGGGGGCAGTTCCCTCCGGCGCCTCCGCAGAGCGCGCTGCGGGTTAAACGCCTCTCACGGCGTTCCGGGGCCATGAACAGTTTGCTATCAATTAAATAGCTGGTTGCGCTCGTACACCCTGGGCCAGGAGCCTTTTTTTCATTGAAAGCACGTGCTGGTCCTTGCTGAGCAGCAAGGCCTTGCCGGCCACCGCCAGGTCGATGAACTTCTGGTCGTCGGGGTCGCTGCAAGTGACGCCGGCCTTGGCTGCCACCTCCGTCAGGCGTGCATGCCGGTCAAAGGCAGCGAGCACGTCACCGGCGCTTAATTCGTAAAACGCCAGGCGGGGAATGATTTGCGGATAGGCCAGCACGCGCTCAAGCTCGTCGCGCATGGCCTGCGTGGCCAGCCAGTCGAGCTCGCCGGCCTCCAGCGCTTTTTTCAGCGGCTGCGCTAGCGCGTCGTTGAAGACAAACACGTCGAGGACGATGTTGGTGTCCAGCACGACAGGCTGGCGCACTGAGGCCGTCACGCCGCCGGCTCGTTCGGTGGGTTGGGGATGGCTGCGACGGGCTTGCCGCGTGCGGAGCCCGCCACCATGTCAAAGCGGAACAGGCGGCATTCGATGGGGCCGTTCCACATCGGCACCCGGCGCGATTCCTTCAGGCGCATCTTGCCCGGCAGTTTGAGGTCGGGCGTGAGCACATGAGCGGTCCAGCCGGCGTAATTCTTCTTCCAGTGCGCGGCCAGTTGCGGGAAGAAGTCCGTCGCTTCTTCGCCCCAGGCGTTTTGCGCCTGCTCACGGCCTGGGTTGGCCGAGCGGTCGCGCGATGTTTCGAAGGCGGGTTCTTCGCGGGTATCGCCCTGACCGCCGCTGTCCCGGTTCAGCGGCTGGCCAAACTCGTCGATCGGCTGATTGCGGTGGTCCTGCTGGACGCGTTCATTTTGTTGCCGGCGCTGGTCGCGCCCCTGGACGCCCGTGATGCCCGCAACACCCGCCACATCAATACGTTCTCCGTAAGGCGGATTCACCAGCATCACGCCGGAAGGCGCGGGCGGCATGCGCTGCAGGGCGTCGCCGCCGCGGAATTCCACCGCATTGGCCACACCGGCGCGTTCTGCATTGCGTTCGGCAAAGTCGACCATGCGGAAAGATACGTCGCTGCCGAACACGGGTGCAGTGGGTTCGGTGATGGCTGCTTCGGCCTGGTCCAGCAAGCCTTCCCACACATGTCCCTGGAAGGGCAGGTATTTCTGGAACGCAAAGCGCCGGTTGATGCCGGGGGCGATGTTGCAGGCAATCTGCGCGGCTTCAATCGCGATGGTGCCCGAGCCGCAGCAAGGGTCATACAGCGCCACGCCTTGCTTGCAAAGCTGGTCCCAGCCACTGGCAGCGATCATGGCAGCGGCCAGGGTTTCCTTCAGGGGCGCGTCGCCCTTGTCTTCGCGCCAACCGCGCTTGAAGAGCGGCTCGCCCGAGGTGTCGATGTAGATGGTGACAGTGTCGGTCGTCAGGTGCACATAGATGCGTACGTCGGGCCAGCGCGTGTCGACGCTGGGCCGCACATCGTCGAACTTGGCGCGAAAGCGGTCGGCGATCGCATCCTTGATTTTG
Source organism: Polaromonas sp. P1_E3 (assembly GCF_056405935.1). Classification (NCBI taxonomy): domain Bacteria; kingdom Pseudomonadati; phylum Pseudomonadota; class Betaproteobacteria; order Burkholderiales; family Comamonadaceae; genus Polaromonas; species Polaromonas sp. P1_E3. The sequence continues at coordinate 81,366 of NZ_JBFUBD010000003.1, read as the reverse complement.
AGTGCCGCGAAGTTCAGGCTTTGCAGCGGGCTGTGCTGGGCGGTGATCTCGACCTTGAAGGTTTGTTTGGGCGTGAACCAGATTTCCCAGGCCACGTTGGCAGCGGCGTTGTAGAGGTCTTGTTCGCTGCGGTACTGGTTGTGCTGCAACTCGATCAGCACGCGCTGGGCCAGGCGGCTGTGCAGGTTGAGCTGCAGTGCGTCGCGCCACGACGCCTGCAGCTGTACGCCGGCGCGCCAGGCTTTGCCGTCGATCCCGGTGATACGTTTGACCTCGGTGGCCAGCAGGGTTTCAACGCCTGCGGCGCACGGTAAAAACAATTGGAGTTGATTCATGACTGGCTTTGAGGGGCGGGCAGCGCGGCCTGATTGGGCGGCTAGAGTGATTTGCGCAGGTTGGCGGGCGCGATGCGAAGCGCTTCGCGGTATTTGGCCACGGTGCGGCGCGCGCATTCAATGCCCTGCTCCTTGAGCATTTCGGAAATCTGATTGTCGCTGAGCGGCTTCTTGAGGCTTTCGGATGAAACGAATTGTTTGATAAGCGCGCGTACCGCCGTGCTGGAAGCATTGCCGCCGGTTTCGGTGCCGAGCGCGGAGCCGAAAAAATACTTGAGTTCGAAGGTGCCAAAAGGCGTGCCCATGTACTTGGCCGTGGTCACACGAGAGATGGTCGATTCGTGCAGCCCCAGCTCGTCGGCGATCTCGCGCAGCACCAGCGGGCGCATGGCGAGCTCGCCGTGGGTGAAGAAGTTTTTCTGCCGCTCCACGATCGCGCTGCTCACGCGCAGGATGGTGTCAAAGCGCTGCTGGATGTTCTTGATGAACCAGCGTGCCTCCTGCAGGCGCTGCTGCAGCGCCTGGCCGCCCTGGCCCTTGTGCTGCTTGAGGGCGTTGGCGTAAATATCATGAACACGCAGGCGCGGCATCACATCGCCGTTGAGCGAGACCTTGAAGCCCCGGCCTGATTTGACAACGATGACGTCGGGCACGATCAGGTTGCGCTCCACATTCACAAAGCGGCGCCCGGGCTTGGGATCGAGCCGGCCTATGACGGCAATCGCGCCCTTGATGGCGGCCTCGGGGAACCCGCACAGGTGCGACAGGCGCTTCACGTCGCGCTTGGCCAGCAACTCCATCGGCTGCTTGCACATGGCAATGGCGGCGCGGGTCTCTTCACAGTCCTTGCAATCGAGCAGTTGCAGGCACAGGCATTCGGCCAGGTTGCGCGCACCGACACCGGCCGGCTCCATGTGGTGCAGCAGCTTGAGCGCCATGGCAAAACGCTGCTCCAGCTCTTCTGCCTGCTCCATGTCATCTTTTGCAAGCCCGGCTGCCAGAGACGCCAGGCTGTCTTCAAGGTAGCCGTCGTCGTTGAGCGATTCAATAAGGAAATGCAGCGCGGCGCGGTCTTCTTCCGACAGGCGCAGGCTCAGCGACTGGCGGTGCAGGTGGTCCTGCAGCGACTCATGGCTGCCGGTCAGGTCGGAAGCCTCGGCGTCGCTCTCTTCATTGTTGTTTTTGCGTGCCGGTGCGTCACTGCCCCATTCGCTGTCATCGGGAGTGGTTTCCACGGTGCCATCGCCTTCCCAGCTTTCCTCCAGCTTGGGCTCGGCACTGACTTCTGCATCATTCGGGGCTGCAGCGCTTGTCTCATCCGCGCCGCCAGCTATTGAATCCGTAGCAGATTCAAACTCGCGGCTGTCCTGGCTCACCGGGGTGTTGATGTGTTCCAGTCCAAACTCTTCGCGTACAGCCGTCTCTTCCGACACTTCCAGAAACGGGTTCTCGTCGAGCATCTGCTCGACCTCCTGGCTCAGTTCAAGCGTCGACAGCTGCAACAGCCGGATCGACTGCTGCAGCTGGGGCGTCAGCGCAAGATGCTGCGAGACGCGGAGTGACAGCCCTTGCTTCATCTCAAAGATTTCTGACGACAGAGCTGAAAGAGTTCAAGCAGGGGCCGCGGAACCGGCTTAGCCGGGCCGCAGGCGCCGCCCCCTCGAGGGGGGAGGGAGCTACATGAAGTGAGCGACAACAGGGGGGAGCCCATCTCTACATCTTGAAATGTTCGCCGAGATAGACACGGCGCACATCGGCGTTGTTCACAATCTCGGACGGCGTGCCCTGGGCCAGCACGTGGCCGTCGCTGATGATGTAGGCGTGGTCGCAAATGCCCAGCGTTTCACGCACGTTGTGGTCGGTGATCAGTACGCCGATTCCGCGCGACTTGAGGAAGCCGATGATGCGCTGGATTTCGATCACGGCAATGGGGTCGATGCCGGCAAAAGGTTCGTCCAGCAGGATGAATCGCGGCTGGGTGGCCAGGGCGCGTGCAATCTCGACACGGCGTCGCTCGCCGCCCGAAAGCGCCGGCGCTGGTGAATTGCGCAAATGATCAACCCGCAAATCCTGCAGCAGCGCGTCAAGCCGCGACTCAATGTCTGCCCGTCCCAGCGGTTTCCCGGTTTTATCGAGTTGCAGCTCCAAAACAGCGCGCACGTTTTCTTCCACCGTGAGCTTGCGGAAAATCGATGCTTCCTGCGGCAGGTAGCTGAGCCCCAGGCGGGCGCGCAGGTGAATCGGCATGTGTTCGACCGACTCCCCGTCGATGGAGATTTCGCCCGCGTCGGCGCGCACCAGGCCCACGATCATGTAGAAGGATGTGGTCTTCCCGGCGCCGTTGGGCCCGAGGAGGCCCACAACCTCACCTTTTTGCACGGACAGGGACACGTCCTGCACCACTTTGCGGCTGCCGTAGGATTTTTGCAAACCCTGCGCTACAAGTCGGCTGGGAGTCGGGGCAAGGGCGGCGGGAGCCGCCGAAGTATCAGTCACCACATCCATCTGTGCTGGTCTTTCTATTTCTTCTCATTGCCCAGCGTCGTGCTGGGGCGCAGAACCGGGGCGGGGCCTGCTGGCGGCGTTGCAGCAGGCGCCGAAGCTGTGGCACGCGGGGACAGCATGGCGCGAACCCGTCCTGTGGGGTTGCTGGCCGTGCGGTTTTGCGCGCCCCCGTCCACGGTAAAAACGTCGGTGTTGTTGTCATAAACAATCAGGCTGCCGGTGGTTTCGTCCACCAGGGTGGCGCCGTTGTAGCGGCGCACCACGGCCCGCTTGATGAACTTCACCAGGTCGGCACGGCTGTCATATTCAATGCGTTCGCCTTCACCTTCGATGTATTCATCCACGCCGTCGCGCTTTTTCCGGTAAAACGCCAGCTTGCCGGGGGCCGCGATGGACACTGCCTGCTGGTAGCCCTCGGGATCCTGCATGACGTCAACGCGCTCGCCGCGCACGATGGTCGTGCCTTTGGTGATCACGACATTGCCGGTAAAAACGCTGGTCTGTTTCAGGTCGTCATAACGCAGGGCGTCTGCCTCCGCATTCATGGGCTTGTCCCGGTCGGCTTTTTCTGCATGGGCCGGGAAGGCCGTCCCCAGCGTCAGGAAGACCGGCAGGATGAGGGAAAAAATGCGGTGTTTCATAAGGCACGAATCTTGCTGCTTGGGGTTGGACCATTGTAGCCATGCAAGCTGCGGGAATGGCTTACCCCGGAAAAGCAGGGGGCAAAAAAGCCATAAAAAAACCCGCCGGCAACGGGCGGGTTTACAGGGGCGGGTTTTTAAAACCTGGCGTTGGCCCGGCTTTGCCCGGTTTTATTTTTTGGCGTTCCGGGACTGTCCAATCAGGTAATCGGTGACCTGAAGCGCCCGCGCCATGGTTTGCGTCATGGTGCCCGTGGTGTAGTAGCGTCCGGCAATGCCCAGCGCGGGAACACCGTCAACCTTGTAGGCATCCTGCAGTTGCGTGGCCTTGCGCGCCTTGGTTGTCACCGAGAAGGAGTTGTACAGCTCCACGAACTTGGCCTTGTTGAGGCCTTGCTTTTCGGCCCAGACGGCGACAGCATCTGCGGTGTTGAGGGGCTGTTTTTCTACATGAATCGCGTTAAACACCTTTTTATGCAGTTCCTCGACCTTGCCCATGGCTTCGAGCACGTAGTAAAGGCGTTGCTGGGGTTCAAAGTCCGGGCGGAAGGACACGGGCACGCGCCTGAGCGCGACGTCTTTTGGCAGCTGCTTGATCCAGGCTTCGAGCTGGGGCTCAAAGGCGTGGCAGTGCGGGCAGCTGTACCAGAAGAATTCCACGACTTCAATCCGGCCCGCAGGGGCCTCGGTCGCCACGGGCTTGTCCAGCGTCAGGTAATCGGTGCCCTCCTTGAAAGCCCTGGCCTGGGCTTGCGCCGTAGTAGACAGCGTGGCGCCCCCCAAAGTGGCGGCGGCCACCGAGGCGGCTGAAAGTGAAAACTCACGGCGTTGCATCAAATTTTTCTCCTGAATGACGGGAATACTCGTGTACGTTGGTACAGCGCCCGCTGAAAAAGTTCAGTCGGCGGTGAAAGTGTCAGCGCTGGACCCTGACCAGGGCGGTTTCTATCGAGTTATTGTCCAGGCGCTCCTTGGCCTTGTCCGCATCTTCCTTTTTGTCGAAAGGGCCCAGGCGCACGCGGTACACAGTGCGTCCCGCCTGCTCGCGCTCCGTTACTTTCGCCTGCATGCCCAGCAGCAGCAGCTTGGCCCGTTGCTGTTCGGCATCTTCCGGCGTGCGGAAGGCGCCGGCCTGGATGAAATAGCTGAAAGGATCGGCACCCGGACCAGAGGAAAGGCCTTCGACCTTGGCCTTTGCCAGATCGCCCAGCGGATCGGCCGGCGCCGGTTTGGCGACTTTGGCCGGCGCTGACGCGGCGGCCTTGGGTGTGGTGGCCGGATCAGGCACAGCAACGCCGGGAACTTCAACCACGGCCGGAGGCTGCGGCGGCTTGGGCTGGTTCTTGCCGGCCAGCGGCGCGTTCGGATTCCAGTCCTTGTTCTTCTTGGCCTCTGCCGCGTCGCTGTCGGGGTTACGCGCCTGGCTCTTGTTCATGAAAGGGACCGGCACCTTGGTGATGTAGACCGCCACCGCCAGCGCTGCACCCAGGCCGATCAGCGCGCCAATGATCAAACCCAGCAGGGTTCCGCCTCGTTGTGTATTCATACCTTGCCCACGTTCATTGCTTGTCCCGAAAATCCGCATGATTTTTGTCACTGTCCCACTGCTTACATCTTGCGCGGGGCGCTAACACCCAGCACTGCCAGGCCATTGTGCAACACCTGCGCTGTCGCGGCGACCAGCGCCAGGCGTGCGAGCTTGACGGCCTCGTCGTCCACCAGGATGCGCTCGGCATCGTAATAGCTGTGATAGCTGGCCGCCAGTTCACGCAGGTAAAAGGCCACGTCGTGTGGCGCAAAACCGTCAGCCGCGTTGGTCAGCATGTCCGGATATTTGGCAAGCAGCAGCATCAGCGCCTGGGCTTGCGGACTGTTGAGTGCCGAAAGATCAACCGATTTCAAACTGGCCTCGTCGCCGCCCTGGCCCGCCCAGGTGGTCAGGATGGAGCAGATGCGCGCGTGCGCGTACTGCACGTAGTACACAGGGTTTTCGTTGTTCTTTGCCAGCGCCAGGTCGATGTCGAAGATGTACTCGGTGTCGGGCTTGCGGCTGAGCAAAAAGAAACGGACGGCGTCTGCACTGGTCCACTCGATCAGGTCACGCAGGGTGACATAGCTGCCGGCGCGCTTGGAGATCTTGACCTCTTCGCCATTGCGCATCACGCGCACCATGGTGTGCAGCACGTAGTCAGGGTAACCCTGCGGGATGCCCTCGCCGGCGGCTTGCAGTCCGGCGCGCACGCGCGCAATGGTGCCGTGGTGGTCCATGCCCTGGATGTTGATGGCCTTGCCGAAGCCGCGCTCCCATTTGGCCAGGTGGTAAGCCACGTCGGGCACAAAGTAGGTATAGCTGCCGTCGCTCTTTTTCATCACGCGGTCTTTGTCGTCGCCGTAGTCTGTCGACTTCAGCCACAGCGCGCCGTCCTGCTCATAGGTTTTGCCGGCGTCTTTTAATTTCACCACGGTAGCGTCGACACGGCCCGAGCTGTAAAGGCTGGATTCCAGGTAGTAGTTGTCGAACTTCACTGAGAACGCCTTGAGGTCCAGGTCCTGCTCATGGCGCAGGTAGGCGACGGCGAACTGGCGAATGGAATCGATGTCGTTGAGGTCGCCCGAAGCGGTGTATTCGCGGTCGTCCGACCTGACCGTCTTTTTCGCCAGAAAATCAGCCGCAATATCGGCGATGTAGTCGCCGTTGTAGGCGGACTCGGGCCAGCCGGGATCACCGGGTTTGATGCCCTTGGCGCGTGCCTGTGTGCTGGTGGCCAATGTCTGGATCTGCACGCCGGCATCGTTGTAATAGAACTCGCGCCAGACCTGCGCGCCCTGCGTGGCGAACAGGTTGCAGATCGCATCACCCAGCGCGGCCTGACGGCCATGGCCGACATGCAAGGGGCCGGTCGGGTTGGCCGAGACGAACTCGACGATCATTTTGCGCGCCGGGTCGGCCGGCTGCACGCCGAACTGTGCGCCGGCGGCCAGCACTTCGCGCACGGTCTCCTGCTTGGCGGCAGGCTTGAGGCGGATATTGATGAAACCAGGGCCGGCGATCTCGACCGCATCGACCCAGCGCTCAAAGGCGGGGGCCTTGAGCAGGACGGTGCGCAGGTTCTCCGCCACCTGGCGTGGGTTGAGCTTGAGCGGCTTGGCCAGTTGCATGGCAGCCGTGCAGGCGAAATCGCCGTGGGCCGCCACCTTGGGGGATTCAAAGGCAGCTTTGTCGCCTGCGCCGGGGGAAAGTTCTTCCAGCCCCGCAGCCAGGGCCGCGAGCAGGTCTTTTTTAATCGAGAGCATGGGCTGATTTTACGGTTAAGCCATCTGCCGTCCGGGGCCCGCAGATACCCGGTCATCGAATTTGCCCGGCGCGGCGTTATGTGTTGGAATTCCAGCCGGAACTCAAACCTGTTTTCCCAACCCAATGGAGCCCCCATGAAAAAGCTGTTATCCCTGATCGCCGCCGTTTTTGCCGTCTCGATGGCCTTGTCTCCGGTGGCCCACGCCGCGGACGCTCCAGCCAAAACCGCACAGCAAACCAAGATGGGCGCCTGCAACAAGGATGCTGAAGGCAAGAAGGGCGATGAACGCAAGGCTTTCATGAAAGAGTGCCTGAGCGCCAAGAAAGAAGCGCCAACGCAGCAAACCAAAATGAAAACCTGCAACGCCGACGCCAAGGGTAAAAAAGGCGATGAGCGCAAAGCCTTCATGAAAGAGTGCTTGAGCAAGTAAGCCAGTCGGACCAAGCCAAACCAGCCCGCCATGGATGTCATGGCGGGCTTTTTTGCGCCAATATTCTCTGCCGATGCTATGAATTCAATAGCTGCTTGCGCTCATCCACAAAGCGCAGACGGCACTTTTCGCTCACAACGCACCGTCACACCTGCAGCAACTGCCCTTGTGCCGCCTGCTTGACCGCCTGCGTCAATCGCTGTGCCGCGGCGGGTTCGCGTGCCCAGTGCTGCCAGTACAGCCGCACATCGACCGCGCAACCCGGCAGCACTTCCTGCAGCGGCGGCTTGCCGGTGCGCGCGGCCAGCAACAGGTCGGGCACCATGCCCCAGCCCATGCCAAGCTCCAGCGCAAGCTCGAACGCGTCCACCGCCGGAACAAAGTGGCGCGGGTACAGCGCGTCGCGCAGTCCAAAATGCTGTTCGAGAAAAGTGTCCTGCAGCGCGTCCTTGCGGTTGAAGATCACGGCGGGACTGGCCAGCAGGCGATGGGCCAGCCGGTTCGGTGCGGCCTTGCCACCCGCCGCGGGCTCGTTCCACTGCGCCACCAGCGCAGGCGAGGCCATGCAGCGGTAACGCATCACGCCCAGCGGTTCAGCCACGCAGCCCCGCATGGCCTGCGCCAGTGTGGTGACGCAGCCCGTGACATCTCCGCTTTTCAGGGCTTCGTGGGTGTGGTCCTGATCGTCCACCACGACGTCGAGCAGCAGGCCGTGGGCGCGCAGGGCTGAGGCCACGCCGGGCAAAAACCATGTGCTGAGGGAGTCGGCGTTCACCGCCACGCTGAGGCTTTGCAGGCGCGCGGCCTTTCCCCCGCCTTGCAGCCCGGCCAGCAGATCACCTTCCATGAGGCGAACCTGCCGGGTGTGCCCGAGCAAAGCCTGGCCGGCTGGCGTGGCGCGTACCTGTTTGCCGCGTACCAGGAGCCGCTGCCCCAGCGTGTTTTCAAGGGATTTGATGCGCAGGGACACGGCAGCCAGCGTCAGGCTCAGGGCCTTGGCGGCTTCGCCGAAACTGCCGTGCTCGATCACGGCGGCCAAGGCCTCAAGTTGTCGGGCGTCCAGCATGGTGTTGAGTCGGGGTAGCTAGTATCAATTATTATTTAACTAAATCTAGTTTTAGTTAACTCTGTTTAACTATTATGAGCTCTGGCACACACTTGTGACCATGAATCCGCTCGCTACCCCTGCTTTCCTGACCGGCATGGTCCTTAGCCTTTCGCTCATCATGGCCATAGGCCCACAAAACGCCCATGTGATCCGCATGGGCCTGCTGCGCCAGCACCTCTGGCTGACGGTTGCCGTCTGCGTGCTGACTGATGTGGCGCTCATCGGCCTGGGTGTGATGGGGCTCGCACAGCTGGGCGGCCTGTCCGAGAAACTGGTGGGTGCCATGACGGGCGCGGGTGCGCTGGTGCTGGTGGTGTACGGAACGCACGCGATGCGCCGCTTTGTGCAGCCGGCGCCGCAGGCGGCCGATGGCGCCCCCTTCGTTGCCGAGGCCATACCGCGCCGCAAGGCCATCGGGCTGGCACTGGCCCTGTCGTGGCTCAACCCCCACGCCTGGCTGGACACTGCCGTGGTCATCGGTACCGCGTCGCTGGCTTATGCCCGGCCAGACAACGCCGTTTTCGGCCTGGGAGCCGTCACAGGTTCCTTGCTGTGGTTTACCGGTCTTGGCCTGGCGCTGTGGTGCGTGGGGCGCAAGCTCAACACCCCGGCCATATGGCGCGCGATGGACCTGCTGGTGGCGCTGATGATGTGGGGCACCGCCTTCTGGCTGGTGCGTGGCCTGTTTTCAGCCTGACGCCGGCTGCAGCGCGGGTGTGCGCCTAACCAAAGCCGCGGGCCAGGAAGACAGCGGCCAGCGGAATGAACGGCAGGATATGCGCCTGCACCATCACCAGCCGGCGGGCTTTTTTGACTTCCAGGGCATCGGGCAGGGCACCGCTGGCGCGCAACTCGCGGCGCCAGCGCAAAAACATCATGGTCGGCTTGATGGAAATCAGCCCAATCGCCAGGAACATGACGAGCTTCACGTACAGCAGGGGGTTATGGGCGTACCAGGCTGCGCCCTTGCTGCCCAGAAACACGCGCGCCAGGCCGGTCAGGAACACCGCGCCGGCGGAGATGCCGTAGACCATGTCGATCTTGCCCAGCCTCTCGATCACGGCGGCGTTCAGCCACTCGCTGCGGCACAGCGCCGCCTCGCTCGCCAGAAAAACCACCATGGTGAGAATCGCCAGCAGATGCGCATAGGCTAAAAGAGATTCGAGAACCATCGTCGGGATCCTTTCTTCCAGTCAGGGCTTGGTTGTGGTGGCAAACGTGGAGGCTGGCGACGAGCACCAGAACTCGGGTTGGCTGTAATGATGCTTCAAAAAATCCAGCCACAGGCGAACGCGCAGGGGCAAATGCTTGCGCTGTGGAAACACGGCGTAAATGCCGTTGGGCGGCGCGGCAAAATCTTCCAGCACCGCCACCAGCTGGCCGGCGGCGATTTCCGCCTCGACTTCCCAGGTGCTGCGCCAGGCAATGCCGTAGCCTGCCAGGCACCAGTCATGCAGGACCTGGCCGTCCGAGCAGTCGAGCGGCCCGCCGGGCTTGAGATGGACGACCTCACCCTCGACCCGGAACGCCCAGCCCCGCGTCTGTGAAGCGTCGCTGGACAGCGTCAGGCAGTCAAATTTGGCCAGCTCGCCCGGGTGCTGGGGCGTGCCGTGCCGGGCCAGGTAGGCCGGCGTGGCCACGCAGAGGCGGCGGTTGTCGGCCATACGAACGCTGACCAGCGAGGAATCCGGCATGTCGCCCACGCGCACGGCGCAGTCAAAGCCCTCGCCGGCCAGGTCAACCACCCGGTCGCTCAGGTTCAGCGAGATCGTGACATCGGCATGCACTTCGCGAAAGCGCGTCACCAGCGGCGCCACATGGCGGCGGCCAAAGCCGGCGGGCGCGGTGATGCGCAGGTGCCCGCTTGCCTTGACACCGCCGGCCGACACGCTGGCTTCGGCGTTGGCAAAATCACTCAGGAGGCGCTGGCAATCTTCAAGGAAGGCGCTGCCTTCGTGCGTCAGCGTGATGCGCCGGGTAGTGCGCACCAGCAGCTTGACACCCAGGCGGCTTTCCAGGGCATCAAGCCGGCGCCCCATGATGGCAGGCGCCACGCCTTCGGCGTTCGCGGCAGCGGTCAGGCTGCCGCGCGTCGCCACCGACACGAAGGATTCAAGCTGCTTGAGTTTGTCCATGCTGGATTATGTCCATGAACGTCCGAAATCAGACGTTTTTAGCATTGATTCCAACACTTGGCGCTTAGTACGTCCGGCGCACCTGCCCTTTAGGTGTCCTCTTGCACTTTCTTAATAACTCAGCCGGGCCACCGATCGCAATACGTCGGGTGTGGTGGTTGGCAGGCCAAAGAATTCCAGGTAAGCCGGGATCTGTTCAAACAGCATGTCCGAACCCACCTGCACCGTACAACCTCGCGCCTTGGCCGCCGCCAGAAACGCGGTCATTTCAGACTTCATGACCACCTCGCCTACAAAACTGGAGGCGGCGATGCGCGAGACATCCATGGGCAAAGGGTCGCCTTCGTTCATGCCCATGGGCGTGGCATTGACGACGAGGTCGTATCCTGCCGGGTCGTTGGAGCCGGTGGAAAGTTCCAGTGCCGCGTAATGCTGACGCAGCCGCCCGGCCAGGGTTTGCGCCGAGTCCGCATTGACGTCGCAAAGCGCCAGTGCGCGCACGCCGGCATTGGCAAGCGACGCGGCAATGGCCGAACCCACACCGCCGCTGCCGACAACGAGTGCGCGTTTGCCGCGCGGATCAAACCCCTTGCGCTGCACGCCGCGCACAAAACCTTCCCCATCAAACATGTCACCCGCGAGTTTGCCGTTGGCGTCGCGTCTGACGGCATTGCAGGCGCCGGCGATGCGTACCGTGGATGTGGCTTCGTCCAGTAAATCGACTGTCGTGACCTTGTGCGGCATGGTGATCAATGCGCCCCGGACGTTTTCCAGGTTGAACACGCTGCGCAAGAAATCGGGGTAGTGCGCCGCCTGGCAGCTCATGGGCACCACCACCGCGTTCACCCCTGCCTGCTCAAAGTAGGGGTTGTAAATCATCGGCGCCTTGAACGAATGCGTCGGGTAGCCGATGTGGGCGATGAGTTCGGTATGGCCGTTGATCAGCATGAGAGCTTTACTTCTTTGCGGCGTTGGCTGCGGAGACGGCCGCGCGCAAGGCCAGAAGGTAGCTGTCTGCGCCAAAGCCGCAGATCTGTCCCTTGACGATTTCGGCGAACACCGACACATGGCGGAAAGGCTCGCGGGCATGGATGTTGGACATATGCAGCTCGACAACCGGCACGGTGAGGATGGCCAGCGCGTCGCGGATGCCGTAGCTGTAATGCGTCCAGGCGCCGGCGTTGATCAGCACGGCATCGACCTTGTCGGTAAATGCCTGGTGAATCCGTTCGCACATGTCACATTCGCTGTTGGTCTGGAAATGGTCCACCTCGGCGCCGAGCTCCCGGCCCAAAGCCTGCAGGCTGGTGTTGATTTCGTCCAGCGTGATGGTGCCGTACTGCGCCGGGTCGCGTTTGCCGAACATGTTGTGGTTGATGCCGTGAAGCATGAGCACTTTCATGGTGATTTCTTTCCTGGTGGTTGACGTTGTTTGTCGTGGTTTGATTTGTGTGTGGGAGGGTCGAGCTGCTTAAAAAACGGGCAACTCGATCACCTGGCCGGTTTGGGCGGCCTGGGCGATGGCCTCGGTGACGCGCAGGTTCAGCAGGCCGTCGCGGGCGCTGACCAGCGGCGGCGCATCACCGCGAATGACAGCGCAGAAATGCTCCAGCTGATGCTTGAGTGGATCGTCGCGCACCACGCCGGCTACGCTCTCGTCAAATGGCTTCCACCAGGAGCGGTCTTCCGGCCTGGCGTAGGTTTTCAGGCGCATGGTGGGAATTGACAGGCTCCCGTTGGTGCCCGAAATCACGTAGCAGTCTTCGTCGCCGTAGCTTGGGTAGGCCTTGTTTTCCTCGGAGGTTTGCTCCCAGCTGCGCGCGCAGGCGGCGGTATCCGACAACATGAAGCTGCCCAGCGCGCCGCTGGCAAAACGCAGATTGATGGCCACCGTATCTTCCACTGGAAAGCCGCGCGTCGCGTTCGAGGAGAAAGCCTGCACCGCCACAATGTCACCGCAGAGCATGCGCAGGTTATGCACCTCATGGATCATGTTCAGCAAAATGGGGCCGCCGCCGACTTCGCGGCGCCAGGGTGCATCGTCGTAGTAGCGGTCAGGCTTGAAGAATGTGGCACTGCCCATCACGGCGACCAGCTTGCCGAGTTTTCCCGAATCCACGATTTCCTTCGCCTTGGCCATGATGGGGCTGTGCGCACGGTGGTGGCCGATCAGGACCCTGGCGCCGGTTTCTGCGACCGCCCTGACCAGTTGTTCACCTTCAGCAAGCGTGGGTGCAAGGGGCTTTTCCAGCAGGATGGGCACGCCGGCCCTGATGCACTGCAGGGCCTGCGGCACATGCAGCTGGTTCGGTGTGGCAAGGATCACGCCGTCGGGACGGTTCTTGCTTAGCAGCTCATCCAGCGATGGGTACAGCGCAACGCCCGCCCTGGCGGCGATAGCCTTTGCCGCCGGCGCAGGATCAACAACGGCCGAAAGGATGCACGTCGGACTCTCTTGAGCCACAGCCATGTGGGCCAGGCCGATGTAGCCGGCCCCTGCGACTGCGATGCGGATTTTGCTCATGAAGGAAGATACCTGGAACCGGAATGGAAGAACAGGCCGGCCCGGCGCTTCAGTGCGCCGGGCCGGCCAGGGCGTGAACCTATTTGCGCAGTTTGGCGAGCTCTGCCTGCAGTGCGCCGACCACATCGGCACCCACGATGGCCGAGTGCTTCTCGATCACGGGCTTCATCTTCTCGCGAAATTTGGCCATCTCCGCGGGACTGAACTCGCTGACCTGCATGCCGTTCTTCTTCAGGTTTTCGAGTGCTGCACCGGACTGTTCGCGCGAGGCCTTGCGCTGGTAGACGGCCGCTTCGGCGGCCGCGTCCGAGAAGATTTTTTTCTCATCGTTGCTCAGGGTGTCCCACAGCTTTTTGCTGACGATCACGGTTTGTGGGTTGTACTGGTGGTTGGTCACCGCCAGGTACTTTTGCACTTCATAGAACTTGTTCGCGTTGATGACCGTGAACGGGTTTTCATGGCCGTCAATGGCTTTCTGTTCCATCGCGGCATAGACCTCGGGAAAAGCCATGGGCGTCGGGTTGGCGCCCAGGGCGGTCACCCAATCGATGTTGATGGCATTGGGAATCACGCGCAGTTTCAGGCCGGCAATGTCGTCCACCTTGGTGATGGGGCGCTTGCTGTTGGTGATGTTGCGAAAGCCGAGTTCCCAATAAGCCAGCCCGTGGATGCTTTTGGCATCGAGTTTGGAGAGCATCATTTTCCCGAAAGGCCCATCCACCACGGCATCGGCTTCCTGCGAGCTGGCAAACATGAATGGAAAATCGAAAACGGCAAATTCCTTGGCCTGGCTGGCCAGGATGCCGGAATTCATCACCACCATTTCCAGCGTACCGCCTTGCAGCGCGGAGATGTTCGGTGCATCGCCGCCCAGCACACCGCCGGGGAAGAGGTTGACCTTGATCTTGCCGCCTGATTTTGCCGTCACGGTTTCAGCGAATTTTTTCATGCCCATCACAATCGGGTGGCCGTCCGGGTTTTGCGTAGCAAACTTGACGGTGCGTTCCTTGATGTCCTGGGCCGAGGCCATGCCGAGGGCCGCCAGGGCGACGGTGGCGAGGACGGATTTGATAAAGAGGCGTTTCATGGTTGTCTCCGGTTTTTGGATGGAATGAGGTGTCACGGTACGCTTTGACGTGGCTGCCGGCCGTGGCGTACCCAGCACGCCCGGCAGCATGGAAAGTTGTCAGCCGCCGTAGAACCAGCGCGCCGGGATGATGACGATTTGCGGAAAAGCCACCATCAGGAACATGATGGCGAACTGGGCCCACATGAAGGGCAACACGCCCTTGGTGACTTCGTCCATGCTCACCTTGCCCACCCCGGCCACCGTGTTCAGCACCGTGCCCACCGGCGGGGTGATCAGCCCGATGGCGTTGTTGATGATGAACAGCACGCCAAAGTACACAGGGTCAATACCGGCGGCCTTGACGACCGGCATGAGCACCGGCGTCAGCAGCAAGATGGTGGGAGTCATGTCCAGCGCGGTTCCCACCACCATCACCAGCACCATGATGGCCAGCATCAGCAACCGCGGGCTGTCCAGAAGCGGCTGCAGCAGGGCAACCACCTGGCCCGGAATCTGCGCCACGGTGATCAGCCAGGCCGACACCATGGCGGCGGCCACCAGGAACATCACGATCGCGCTGGTCTTGGCGGCGCCCACGAACAGCGGGTAGAGCTTCCTGAGCGTGAGTTCCTTGTAGACGAGCACGGAGACCAGTATTGCGTACACCGCGGCAACCACGGCGGCCTCGGTCGGCGTGAAGATGCCGAACTTCAGGCCGAACACCACAATCAGCGGCAGCACCAGCGCCCAGGTCGACTCCTTCAACGCCACCAGGACTTCTGCACGGCTCTTGCGCGGCGGGGCCTTCACCGCCTCCTTGCGCACCAGCCACCACCAGGTCAGCCACAGCGACAGCCCGAGCAGGACACCCGGGAAGATGCCGGCGAGGAACAACTTCGAAATTGATACGTTGGCGGCGACGCCGAAAATGACAAAGGCAATCGAGGGGGGGATGACCGGCGCGATGATGCCCGCCGATGCGATCAGCCCTGCGGAGCGCGCCTTGTCATGGCCGGCAGCCACCATCATGGGCAGCAAAAGCGACGCCAGCGCAGCCGCATCGGCCACGGCGGAGCCCGACAGCGCCGCCATGATGACGGCCGCCACGATCGTGACATAGCCCAGCCCGCCCTTGATGTGTCCGACCAGGGCCATGGCGAGGTTGACGATGCGGCGCGACAGGCCGCCCGCGTTCATGACTTCTCCGGCGAGCATGAAGAAGGGCACGGCCAGCAGCGGAAAACTGTCGGCGCCGTTCACGACGTTTTGCGCCAGAATCTGCGCGTCGAACATGTCGAGATGCCACATCAATGCAGCACCACACAGCAACAGGGAGAACGCGATCGGGATGCCCAGCGCCATGGCAGCCAGCAGCGATCCGAGGAATATAGCGATGGTCATGCCGGACCTCCTTCATGCGGTTGGTCTTCGGATTCCCTGATCATCATCAGATCGCTATCCCCGGTCTTGCCGCTGAGCAGCCGGACCAGGTCCCGCAGCAGCAAAAGGCCGCCGAGTACGGCGAAGACCATGCCCGCGCCGTAGAACCAGCTCATGGACACTTCCATCACGGCACTGGTGGTGGTCCAGTTGATCTTGACCTGCTCCCACGCACCGCGGAACATCAGCCAGCAGGTAAAAATCATCAGCAGGTAGCCGATGCCGAGGCAGATCTTCTTGCCCGTGGCCCCCAGGCGCCCCACCAGCATGTCGGTGCCCAGATGCCCGCGCTCGTTGATCGCCACCACGGCACCGAGAAAGGTCAGCCAGACGAACAGCCAGCGGGACAGCTCCTCTGACAGATTGATGCCCGAGTTGAAGCCATAGCGCAACACCACGTTGCCGAACACCAGCACCACCATCAGCGCCAGGAACAGCGCAATCACGCCGTCCAGCACCCGGCAAAACCGGTTTATCCACTTGTCCATGTTGTCTCCTTTTTATGCGTGGCCGCGCGCGCGGCCCTCCAGCGCCAAGCCTGTTGAGGATTGCCTTAACCCATAATGTACGAACTAGTTAGTTTTAAACAAATCGGTAAAAACCCGGTATACCCCGACGGAGAGCCGGCGGCGGATCCGGACTATTTGCGCACGAAGCGCACGATCATTTCGATGATGCTGTCGCGCCGCGCCGTCATGGCGCGCCCTGACTGCGTGTCGCTCTTGAAGATCAGCCCGAAGGTGTGCTGGTTGGAGACATTGAAGAAGGTCAGCGCGGAAATCGACGCATGGATGTCGATCGGATCCAGGCCCGTGCGAAATATGCCTGCGGCCACGCCGCGCTCGTAAAGCTTGCGGATGGCATCGATGGCCGGCACATTGAGCTGCTGGATGATCTTGCTCTGCGCCAGGTAGCTGCCGCGCTCCATGTTCTCGGACATCACCAGCCGGATATAGCCCGGGTTGCTGTGGTGATGGTCGAAGGTAAAGCCCACCAGGCGGCGCAGCGCATCTTCCGGCAGCAGGTCTTCCAGGTGCAGTTCCGCCTCGATGCTGCGCATGCGCCGGTACGACTCCTCCAGCACGGCGAGGTACAGCCCCTCCTTGCTGCCGAAGTAGTAATAGATCATGCGCTTGCTGGTCCGGGTGGCCGCCGCAATCTCGTCGATGCGCGCGCCGCTCAGGCCCTTCTCCGCGAATTCGGCCGTTGCCACTTCGAGGATGCCGGCCATCGTGCGTGCCGGGTCGTTGGTGCGCGTGGCCGTCTGCACAGCCGGGGCCTTGCTTTTGCGCGCACGCACCCTGGCCGAAGCTGCCTGCGAATGTACTGTTTCGTCCATTCGCGGAGTATAGGGGGCGGGATGAGGTCATGTCATACCAGCGCAATGGTGATGCGTTCAATCGCAGCGCGTGTATCGGGCCGCACGCCGCGCCACCACGCAAAGGCTTCGGCCGCCTGCTCTACTAGCATGCCCACGCCATCGGCCAGCCGCCGGGTGCCCGCGTTTTGCGCCAGGCGCAAAAACGGTGTGAGCCCTTTGCCGTATGCCAGTTCGTAGGCCAGGCAACCGGGGGCGAACACGCTTGCCGGCACCGGCGGCAGCTCTGCGCGAAGGCTTGCCGAGGTGGCATTGAACACCACGTCAAAGGTCTGCCCCGCCAGATCCGGATAGCCGCAGCCGCGGACATTTGCCTGGGCAGCGCCCATCGCCTGCAGTTCAAGTGCCCTGGCAACCGTGCGGTTGGCAATCACCAGTTCGGCCGGGGCCTGCGCCAGGAACGGCAGCAACGCCCCCCGGGCCGCTCCGCCGGCGCCCAGCAGCAGCACGCGTTTGCCTTGCAGCTGGCAGCCCAGGTTGTGCGTGACGTCGCGCACCAGGCCAACGCCGTCGAAGTTTTCGGCAATCACGCGTGTGCCTTCAAACCTCATGGCATTGGCTGCCCCCGCGAGCTGCGCCCGTTCCGAGCGTTCGGTGGCATAGGCAAAGGCGTCGAGCTTGAATGGCGCGGTAATGTTCATGCCTTTGCCGCCCAGGGCGCGGAAGGCATCCACGGCGCCGGTGAATCCGCCCGGCGGCCCTTCGATGGCCGTGTATTCCATGTCCTGCCCGCTAGCCTGCGCGAACATGCCGTGGATCAGCGGCGATTTGCTGAACCCTATCGGGTTGCCGATGACGGCATAGCGGTCGGTCATGGCTGCACCTCTGCATACAGCACGCCGTCGCGCTCCATCGCCTCAATGTCGGCAGCGCTATAACCAACGCTCGCGGCGATCTCGCGGTTGTGCTGGCCCATGCCGGGGGCAACGCAGGCGGGCGAGGTGTCGCACTCCGAAAACCTGAAAGGCAGGTTGGGCAGGCGGATCTTGCCCAGTACCGGGTGGTCCTGCTCAATCACCATGTTGCGCGCCTGAATTTGCGGGTCATTCAGCACTTCCTCGATGTTCTGCACTTTGGCGCTGGGCACATCAATCGCGTCCAGCGCGGCCAGGCATTCGGCCACGGTACGGGCCGTTACCCAGGCTTTCGCCAGGGCGAGTATTTCGGCACGGTTTTCGTTGCGCCCTGCGGCGCTGTGAAAGCGCGCGTCAAGCGCCAGCGCTTCGCCGCCTATGAGCTGGGCAAAACGCTTCCAGGCATCGTCGACCTGCGCGGCAATCACGAGGTAACCGTCGCTGGCGGCAAACACGCCGTACAACGTGCTTTGAGGCATGTCGTGCCCGGTTTGTTGCGGAATTTCCTTGCCGCCCGAGAGGGTGTAGCACTGCACCGCATAGTCGTGCATGGACACCAGGCAGTCGTACAGGGACAAGTCAATATGCTGGCCCCTGCCCGACTTGATGCGGCCCAGCAGCGCGGCACATACCGCCGCCACGCCGTGGATGCCGGTGTACATGTCGCCCAGTGAAACGCGCAGCAGCGGCGGTGCGCTGCCGGGCTCACCGACCATGGCCATGATGCCGCTCTTGGCCTCGGCAATCAGGCCAAAGCCGGCACGGTGCGCGTCCGGGCCGGTATGGCCATAGGCGGA
Organism: Polaromonas sp. P1_E3; assembly: GCF_056405935.1. NCBI lineage: Bacteria > Pseudomonadati > Pseudomonadota > Betaproteobacteria > Burkholderiales > Comamonadaceae > Polaromonas > Polaromonas sp. P1_E3. Next base: position 62,854 of record NZ_JBFUBD010000003.1, on the reverse strand, counting down.
AATCGAGCAGTACACCAGGCCAGGGTTGCGCCGGGACAGCTCGTCGTAGCCCAGGCCGAGTTTTTTCAATGCGCCGGGGCGGTAGTTCTCGACGAATACGTCAGCTGTGTCGGTGAGCTTGTGCATCATTTCCAGGCCGCGCGGATCCTTGAGGTTGATGCACAAGCCCTTCTTGCCCATGTTCTGCTGCAAAAAATAACCACTCTGGCCCTTGATGAAGTAAGCGTGGGCGCGTCCCGCATCCCCGTCCTTTGGCCGCTCGACCTTGATGACGTCTGCGCCCATGGCCGCCAGGCAGCGCGACAAATAAGGCCCCGCCAGGAAATGGCTGTAATCGACAACGCGGATGCCCGCCAGCGGCAGCGCCTGGGTAGTTTTATCCATAAAAACCTGAGTTCATCCTTGTGTAGCAAGCGCAAGCAGCTATGTTTTTAATAGCAAATCATTTTTCGGCTGATGGCCGGCGCGGCACCATCAGGCGGTGCTCGCCCTTTTGCACCACCTGCCCGGCCTGGTTGATCAGCTCGGCTGGCAGCACCACGATGCCCCAGCCCGGTTTGCTTTTGGAGGGCCGCATGCTGGCCACACGAAACTTCACATGCAGCGTGTCATTGATCTTGATGGGCAGCAGGAAGTCCCAGGTCCAGCCCAGCGACATGCCGGGCAGGAATCGGTATTCGCACTGGGTTTTCAGGCCGTCGGCAACCGACAGTCCCATCAGGCCGTGCGCAACACGGCAACCAAAGTGCGAGGCGTTGGCGTAGGCTTCATCCACATGCACGGGCGTGAAGTCGCCTGTGAGTTCGGCGTAGGCATCAATGCGCGCGGCGGTGAAGGTATAGGACGGGCTGGTGCACTCGTCGCCGACCTGGGCGTCGTCCCAGTATTTTTCGGGCGAGGCGAACTGGATGTTGGGGTTGGGCATGAGGTGCCTTTCAGACTGTGGCGGCTCTGGGATTGATTGCCAATACAGCAGACACGCTGCCGGTACTGGCCTGGATCAGCTCGACGGCCAGGCCGTCGGGCAGTTGCAGCCAGTTGCGGCCCTGGGGCAGTTGCTTGACGCCCCATGCCTTCGACCCGGCCAGGGCTACCTCCAGGTCGTCAACCATGATGCCCAGATGCGCCAGCCAGCCCGCGTCGTTGGACGGCGGCGCCGCAAAGCCGGGCGTACTCATGAGCTGCAGGCCGCCGATCGTCCAGTACTGGTGCGGTGCGTCCGTGGGGCCGTCGATCTCGCGCACATCCATGCCCAGCACCTCCAGGAAGAAGTTGATGTGCCACTGGATGTCTTTGACGCGTACCGCAACGTGTTCTACATAGGATTTTTGTTTGTGAGGGGCCATGGTGTGCTCTTTTGAATCGCGTTGACGAGGCTGCGCGCGCTCAATACCCTTGATGCAGGCCACCAGGGCCTGGTTGACGGGTGTGGGTACGCCGCATTTCGCGCCCTGGCGCACTACCGCGCCGTTCACAAAGTCGATCTCGGTGATTGAGCCCTTCTCCAGGCTTTGCAGCATCGAGGTTTTGAACGCGTAGGGCAGGCCTTCGCCAGCCTTGACCCACGGCTGGCGCGGGTCGGTGGTAGCCAGCGTGACGCCGCTGGCTTTCGCCACCGCCATGGCTTCGGCCACGGCCGCAATGCCGCAGGCCTCAAGCTCGGGCACCTGGTACATCTCGCCATAGGGCAGGCGCGTGGCGGCGCTGACGGCGCCGGTGGCCACATTGACCAGGAGCTTGTCCCAGATGGTGCCGATGATGTTGCGGCTGACGGTGGTGTCGAGCCCGGCGGCGTTGAAGGCGGCGGCAATGCGCTGCACGCGCTCCGTGATGCAGCCGTCCAGTTCACCCAGGTGGGTGTCCTTGCCGCGCGTTCCAATCAGCACATGCCCGGCGCCAAGCTGCGTGCCCCCCGCATAGGTTTTGCCGGCCAGCACACGCTCGCGGCCCACGATGCTGCCCAGGATGTCTTCGTGCCCCAGCCCGTTTTGCAGTGACAGAACGACCGTGTCCGGCCCCAGCAGCGACAGGGCTGCCTCCATGGCCGGGCGGGTGTCGAAGGACTTGACCAGCACGATCACCAGGTCCACCACGCCGGTGTCCATGGCCACGCCTCTGGCAGAGGTGGCAGCATGCACCGGCACGCGACGGTCTATACCGCCGTCGCGCAGGATCAGCCCGCGGCTGTTCAGGGCCTCCACCTGGGCGACATTGCGGTTGATCAGCCAGACCTCGTGGCCAGCCTCCGTCAGCACGCCGCCTAGTGCGCAGCCCAGCGCGCCGGCGCCCAGAACACAGATCTTCACTGCACAACTCCTTCGTGATTCAGGAGCGGATTTTGGGCGGGGCTCCACCATGTCGTCTATGCAGTAGTGACAATACTAACCATTGCATATCACAATAGAGGTATGGAAAACCTGGATCTGCTGGACATCAAGTTGTTGCGGCTGCTGGACCAGCTCTACACCACCCGCAGCGTCACCCGGTCGGCAGAGGCCCTGGGGCAAAGCCAGCCCACGGTTAGCATCTGGCTGGCGCGCCTGCGCAAGCAGCTTGGTGACCCGCTATTTGTGCGCACGGCCGACGGTATGCTGCCTACCCCACGCACCGACACGCTGATCACCACGGTGCGCGAAGTGCTGGGCGGGTTGCAACGGCTGGCCCAGTCAGAGGCTGCCTTTGAACCGTCGACGGCACAGCGGCGCTTTCGCATCTGCATGACCGACGCCAGCCACGTTACGTTGTTGCCGCGGCTGCTGTCCCATGTGCGGGCTGTGGCGCCGGGCGTGGCGCTGGAAGCCGCGCGTATCGACGCCGGCCTGGCGCATGCCCTGCAGGCAGGCGAGGCCGATCTGGCTGTCGGCTTTCTGCCCTGGCTCGACACGGGCTTTTACCAGCAGACGCTGTATGGCCAGGACTGGATTTGCCTGGCCAATGCCCGGCATCCGCGGGTGGGCAGCGAATCAGGCGCCGGCTGGAGCCTGGACGTCTACCGGGCCGAGGCGCATATCGGCATCAGCTCAGGCACCGGCTACCAGCTGCTGGACAGCGCCCTGGCGTCACAAAACATCTCGCGCCGGGTTCTGCTGGAGCTGCCGGGCTTTCTGGGCCTCTCGGCCATCTTGTCGACCACCGACCTGATCGCCACGCTGCCGCGCCACATCGGCGAAACCCTGGCCCGCGCCGCTGGTCTCCAGGTGCTGCCCTGCCCGTTGGCGATTCCCGGATTTACCGTGAAGCAACACTGGCATGCCCGCTACCACCACGACCCGGCCTCCCGCTGGCTGCGCGGCGTGTGTGCCGAGTTGTTTATGAAAAGTACCTCCAGCCCTTGATAGCCGTGCGCAGGCAGCTATATTTTCTATAGCAAAAAACTCAGCGTGTCACACGGTTGGCCTGAAGAGCCTGGATGGCGTCCTCGTCATAACCGAGCTCCCGCAGCAGTTCGCGGGTGTGTTCGCCAAGCATGGGCGGGTTCAGGCGCACCCCCGGGCGCTTGCCACCCAGGGTCAGCGGCAGCAGCACGGTGGCGCTTTTTTCCCCCGCGCGGGCGCCGTCAGTCAAGGTGATGGGCGCCAGCCCGCCCGTGGCCTTGAGGTGCGGGTCGTCAAACAAATCCTGCGGGCGGGTGATGGGCGCGAACGGCAGCGCATGTTTTTCAAACACGGCGCCCAGTTCGGCCGCGCTGTGCCCAGCCAGGTGCGAGCGCAGCAGGGGCATCAGCCATTCGCGCGCAAGCACCCGGTCGTTGTTGGTCACAAGCCGGGGGTCGGCCCGCAGCTCCTGCAGCCCAAAAGCGTCGCAGAAAACGGCCCACTGCGTGTCGCTGACCACGGCCAGGAAAATCTGCTCGCCGTCCCTGACCGTGAACACGTCGTAAATCGCCCAGGCTGAAATGCGGCTGGGCATGGGCGCGGCAGGCTGGCCGGTCACTGCGAACTGCATCATGTGCTGGGCCACCAGGAAAACATTGTTTTCAAACAGTGCGGCCTGCACTTCCTGGCCCTTGCCTGTTTTCTCTCGCGCGGCCAGCGCGGCCATCGCGCCGATGGCGCCAAACATGCCGCCCATGATGTCGTTGACACTGCTGCCGGCGCGCAGCGGGTCGCCGGCGCGGCCCGTCATGTAGGCGAGGCCACCCATCATCTGCACCACTTCGTCGAGTGCGGTGCGGTGGTCGTAGGGCCCCGGCAGAAACCCCTTGTGGCTCACGTAAATCAGGCGCTCGTTGAGCTGCGAGAGGCTGGCGTAATCCAGGCCGAGCTTTTTCATGGTGCCGGGCTTGAAGTTCTCGCTGACGATGTCGGCGGTGGCAACCAGCTTGAGCACCAGCTCACGTCCCTCGGGGGTCTGCAGGTCAACGGCAATGCTTTTTTTGTTGCGGTTGAACAGGGGGAAAAATCCCGCACCCGAGCCGAGCAGCTTGCGGGTGTTGTCCCCCGAGATCGGCTCCACCTTGATGACCTCGGCGCCCAGGTCGGCCAGCACCATGCCGCAGGTGGGGCCCATGACCATGTGGGTGAATTCGACGACACGCAGCCCTGCATAGGGCAGGCTTTGTTCGCCGGATATGCTGGCTTCAGGCATGCAAACTTTCCTGTGCAAAATTTTTGGGAAGGCCCGCCTCGGGCGTCATGCCGTATATCGGTTCGCCCGGCAATCCGGCCTTGAGCGGCTCGCGCGAGGCCATCAGCTTTGCAAGGTCCACCCCCGTGGAAACGCCCATGGCCTCAAACATGAAGACCAGATCTTCGGTGACCACATTGCCCGACGCGCCTGGTGCGTAAGGGCAGCCACCCAGGCCGCCCAGCGAGGCATCGAAAGTGCGCACGCCTTCTTCATACGCGGCCAGGCAATTGGCCAGGCCCAGGCCGCGCGTGTTGTGCATGTGCGCCGCGCCGGCCTTGGCGCCAAGCTCGGCGCGCAGGCGCCTGAAGAGGCGGTGCACCTGCGCGGGGTTGGCATAACCGACCGTGTCCGACAAGCCTGACTCATCCGCGCCGGCGGCAATACATTGGGCGGCCAGCCGGATCACATCGTCCTCAGGCACCACTCCCTGCAGCGTGCAGCCGAACGCCGTAGAGATGGCGGCCTCGAGTTTGACCTGCGGTGCAAGCTCGCGGCGCAGGCCGGCAATGGCCCGCACTTCTTCGACCATCTCTTCGCGCGTCTTGCGCACATTGGCCAGTGAATGCGCTGCGCTGGCTGATACCGGCATGGTCAGCTTGTGCACGCCGGCCTGCAGCGCTGCTTCAGCGCCGCGGCGATTGGGCACCAGGGCCATGACCGTGAGGCCGGGCAAGGTGAGCGCGTGCTGCACCACCTCAGCCACATCGGCCATTTGCGGCAGCAGTCTGGCGGGAACAAACGAACCCACTTCAATCTCGCGAAGGCCGGCCGCATGCAGGGCGGTGATCCACCGCAGCTTGTCGGCGGTCGCCATGGTGCGGGAAACGCTTTGAAGGCCGTCGCGCGGGCCGACTTCACTGATCAGCACCTGGTTGGGCTGGGAGATTTGCATCACCTTCAGTATTCTGTAAGATAGAACCATATTCTTTCTAATGAAATAATGAAGCAGGTTGCCGGCACTGTCAAGCGGGCAATCGACACGAAGGCCCAGGAGATTGAGCCATGCCGCGCAAAGCCCAGACCGAATCTGTTGCAGACACCCATGCCGCGCCCGGCGGCGCCGCGGCAGTGGACCGGGCCCTGTCGCTGCTGTCAGCCTTCAGGGCGGGCGACATTTCACTGGGGCTGGGTGAGTTGGCGGAGCGCACGCAGCTTTACAAGAGCACGGTGCTGCGGCTGCTGGCCTCGCTGGAGCACGCGCGGCTGGTCCAGAGGCTTGCCGATGGCCGCTACGCACTTGGTGCAGAAGTGGCGCGGCTGCATGGCGTTTACGCCGCTTCCTTTTCGCTGGACCGTGTGGTGTTGCCGGTGCTGCGTGAGCTGGTGACAGCCACCGGCGAGAGCGCGGCCTACCATGTGCGCCAGGGCGAAGCCCGCCTGTGCCTGTACCGCGTGGATTCGCCGCACCCCATCCGTGACCACATCAAGGCAGGCGATCTGCTACCCGCCGACCGCGGAACGGGTGCTCGTATTTTGATAGCGTTTGGCGCCGGACAGGTAAGGGCTGGCAGCCCAAAAGACCGTCAGCTGTACGCCAGGATCCGTGAGCAGGGTTACTACACGGCCGTGGGCGACCGGCTGGCCGAGGTGGCCGGTATTTCGGCCCCGGTGTTTGGGGCCGATGGTTCACTGGCAGGCGCACTGACGCTCACCATGCCCGGCAACCGTTACAGCGAACGCCACGTCAAACCGGTGCTTCAAGCAGCCCGCCGCCTGACGGGCCAGGTTTAAATACCTCCGCTGCAGTTCAGCCTTGCGCGCCGATGGGCTCGATGCGCCACTGGATGTTGAGCGAAAACTGTTCCCCGGGGCCCAGCACACGCAAGCCGGGCCGGCCCGGCAAGTGAAAGGCATCAATGGGCTGTGTGATGGGCTCAAAACAAAACGCGGACCCCTGTGGTGGCCGGTAGACCAGGCAGAAGTGCTGCGCAGCACCGCCATCGCGTGCAAAGTCCGGCATTCGGGCCGTGACCTGCAGGCCCAGTTCGGGCCAGGCGATGCCGGCCTTGCCGCCCCAGCCGGTGTAGCCGTTGTCAATGAGCGGGCCGTTGGCCGGCGCGCCTTTGTTCAGGTCCCAGCCTGCCGGGAAGGTGGTGGTGTGCGCGACCGGCATCGGATCCTCAGCGCAGAGCCAGACCCCCTCTACCGGCGCGGTGATCCGCGTTTGCGGGGTGCGGGGGAACCAGGGATGCACGCCCAGGCCATACGGCAGTGGCGTAAGGCCCAGGTGGCGCACCTGCACCTGCTGGTCCAGCCCGCCCTCGACAAGCCGGAAGGTCTGCACGGCTTCGTAGTCATAGGGGTTGCCGTCAAAGCCCTGTGACACCAGTGTCATCACCAGGGTGTTGTCCTGCGGTTGCGAAATTTGCCAGGGCTGCAACCAGCCGTCGCCGTGGATGGGATAGGGTTCGCCCGCGCGGTTGAGGCGCATGGCGTGAAATTGCCCTTCATGCGTAAACCCGCCGCCGCTGATACGGTTGGACCACGGCACCATGGCGAATGAAGCGGTCTGGTAGAGGTCTTCCGTTTGACCATCCCAGGGCCGCCAGAGATCCAGCGGGCCTTGCGGGCGGTCCAGCTGCCAGGCGGCCACGCTGCCGCCGAGTGAAGGCACCAGCCCCAGGCGCTGGCCGGCATGGCGCAGCCAGACAACAGGGTGTGTGGAATCGGTCATGGAAGAACTTTCATGGCGGGATATTGAAGAACCAGGAATACAAGAACGTATGCGAACGTAAAGGAAGTTTTGTACAAAAGTCAGCCGCCAAACAGCCCGGCCGGCACACCGGGGCTGTCGATGGCCACCGCGAAAAGCCCGCCCGCCAGCGGCTGCGCGGCGAGCTGTTCAGCGGTGAGCCCGATGCGGGCGCTGGTGATGAAGAGTGTGCGCATGTCCGGCCCGCCAAAGGCACAGTTGGTCACCTGGCTTGCGGGCAGCGGTACACGGCAAAGCTCCTCTGCGGTGACCGGGTCGTGGCAGCTGACGCAGGCGCCGCCCCAGTGGGCGATCCACAGCCGTCCGGCGGCATCCGTGGTCATGCCATCGGGCACGCCGTCCTCCGTCGAAAAGGCCAGCCAGAGGCGCTTGTTGGACAAGGTCCCCGCCGCACCATTGAAGTCATAGGCATGGATGCGGTTGTTAACGGTGTCGTTGAAATAAAGTGTGCGGCCATCGGCGGACCAGGTGGGGCCGTTGGTCACGGCGAAACCCTCGTCATGCCGCGTACAATTGCCGTCTGGGTCATAGCGGTATAGCGCGCCCGTCGGGGCCAGACAGTCAAAGTCCATGGTCCCGGCCCAGAAACGGCCCTGTGCATCACACTTGCCGTCATTGAAGCGATTGCCCGGTAGCGCCGGCTCCGGCTGGTGCAGGTAGCGTGGCCGCTGGTCGCCCAAAGCCGGGTCAAACAACGCAAAGCCGCGCCGCAGCGTCACAATGAGGCCGGGCGCATGGGTTCGTTCGGCCACCGCAGAAATTTCCTCGTCAAAGGCCCAGGTGTTGCGTTCGCCGGTAGCTGGGTGAAAGCGGTGCAGGCGGCGTGAGAGGATGTCGACCCAGTACAGGCACTGTTCACGGGGCGACCACAAGGTACCTTCACCGAGCAGGGCGCCCGCGGGATCAAGGCAATGAACCATGCCGGGAGCAGGTGTGGCTGGCCGCTGCCGATGCGTGACCGCAGGCGTGTCCGGGATCAATGTCACTCACGTCTCCATGTTGCGGGCCCATAGTGCCGACCCTTGGCCTCTTGACGCGATGGATGATATCAATGCATAGTGATGTTGGAAACTTATTATTTTTTAATTGATTGATACATAAATTGCAATGTCGAACATTTCCAGCTCCATACCCATGCGCACCGCTCCTTCAACCGAAACCCTGTCCGTCTTTCCCAGCCTGAACAAGCGGTCCGTTTTTGTCACCGGGGGCGGAAGCGGCATAGGCGCCGCCATCGTGACGGCATTTGCGCAGCAGGGCGCGCGCGTGGCCTTCATTGATGTCGCCGGCGAAGCCAGCGAGGCGCTTGCGCAGCAGCTGGCGGATGCGGGGCATGCCCGTCCGTGGTGGCGCGCTTGCGATGTGCGGGACGTGGCCGCGCTGCAGTCGGCCGTCGCCGATGCGGCAAGCGCATTGGGCGACTTCTCGGTGTTGGTCAACAACGTTGCCAGCGACGACCGCCACAGCCTGGAATCCGTCACCCCCGCTTATTACGACGACCGCATCGCGATCAACGAACGGCCGGCTTTTTTTGCGATCCAGTCGGTGGTGCCCGGCATGCAGCGGCTCGGCGCCGGCTCCATCATCAACCTCGGCTCCACCGGCTGGCAGGGCAAGGGAACCGGCTACCCGTGCTACGCCATCGCCAAGTCTTCCGTGAACGGTCTGACGCGCGGGCTCGCCAAAACACTGGGCCGCGACCGCATCCGCATCAATACCGTGTCGCCGGGCTGGGTCATGACAGAGCGGCAGATCAAGCTCTGGCTGAATGCCGAAGGCGAGAAGGAACTCGAGCGCAACCAGTGCCTGCCCGACAAGCTGTTGCCCCACGACATCGCGCGCATGGTGCTGTTCCTGGCATCCGATGATGCCGCCATGTGCACCGCGCAGGAGTTCAAGGTCGACGCCGGCTGGGTGTAGGCCAACCTCCCCCGAAGCGCCTGCGGCGCCCCGTACCGTCGCCCGAGGCGACGGCTCTTCGGAGCCGTCCAAGCCTGCGCGGGCAGGCTTGGAGCCGCGGCTCTCAGCCCCTCAGGGGGCGGTACCAGCGGCCCGGCAAAGCCGGTTCCGCGGTGTCCTGGCCCGGGCGGTGAAGGGTGGCGAAGGTTTTTAATCCGCTTCCAGCTTACGGCCGTAGAGTGTCAGGCTTGCTGTCTTCAGCGCTTTCATCATGACCTTGGCGGCCGGCGATGGCAGCCGGTCGGTGCGGGTGATGATGCCGAAGGCGTCCATGTGGCAGGGCATCTCCAGCGGCAGCACCGAAACGATGCCGTGCGCTGCGTAATACCGCGCCACATCGGCCGCGACCACGGCCACCATGTCGCTTTGCTGGAGCATGCGCGTAATGAAAAGCAGCGCTGAAGACTCCACCACATTGATCGGCGGTGCGAGCCCGTCCTCCCGGAACATCAACTCAAACCGGTGCCGCAGGACGCTGCCCGCAGGGGGCACGATCCAGGCAGCCGCGACCACATCCCGCAGGGTGAGACCCGAGACCCCCAGCAGCGGATGTCCCGGCCTTGCCATGGCGCATACCGGCTCTTCGATCAGGGGCTCATAACGCAGGTTGGTCTTGTCATGTTCGGCAAAAAGCCGCGCTACCAGGATGTCCAGCTTGCCCTGCTCCAGCCGCTCCAGCAGCACCGGGCTGGTTTCGATGTCCAGTGAAATGCGCAGGCTGGGGTGCTCCTGCTTGACCACGGCCACTGCAGACGGCAGCAAGGCCAGCCCGGGCGATGTGATTGCACCGATGCCCACATGGCCGAAGTGCCCGGTTTTGAGCGCGGTAAGTTCATCATGGGCCTGGTTCAGGCTGGCCAGTGCCATGCGTGCATGCCTGATCATGGTTTCGCCGTACCAGGTAGGCCGCATGCCGCGGGGCAGGCGCTCAAACAGTGACACCTCGAGCACGTCTTCCAGATCTTTGAGCAGCTTGGAAGCCGCTGGCTGGGTCATGCTGAGGACCTGTGCCGCGCGATGAATGTTGCCTTCCTCCGCCAATGCGACCAGCAGCAGCAACTGCCGGGTTTTGAGCCGTGCGCGGATGAACCAGTGGTTGTAAGTGCTCATGGGGTTTTCCAGAATGCGTAGAACGATATCTATTTTGGCAAAAAAATGATTGGATTGATATCAAAACTGATCATAGACTGCGAAGCTATGAAAACGAGGCTTTCATGAAATTCGGCGAACTGCAGCAAAACGCCAGGCTTTATATCAATGGGCGTTGGGAAACGGGCACCACCACAGGTATCAGCACCAACCCCTCGGATACGCGGGAAGTGGTGAGTGAATATGCGCGCGCCGACCGCACCCAGACCGAGGTTGCCATCCGGGCGGCTGCGGAAGCCCTGCCGCACTGGAGCCACAGCACCCCGCAACGCCGGGCCGACGTGCTTGACCAGATCGGCACCGAAATCCTGGCGCGCAAGGATGAGCTGGGCCTGCTGCTCGCACGGGAAGAGGGAAAAACACTGCCCGAAGGCGTGGGTGAAGCGGCAAGGGCCGGCCAGATCTTCAAGTTTTTTGCCGGTGAAGCGCTTCGCGTTCAGGGGGAGACCATGGCGTCGGTGCGCCCCGGCGTCCAGGTCGACGTGACGCGTGAACCGGTCGGTGTGGTGGGCATCATTGCGCCGTGGAATTTCCCGCTGGCAATTCCGGCCTGGAAGATTGCCCCCGCAATGGCCTACGGCAACACGGTAGTCTTCAAACCGGCCGAACTGGTCGCCACCTGTGGCTGGGCGCTGGCCGAAATCATCAGCCGTTGCGGGTTGCCGGCGGGTGTGTTCAACCTCGTCATGGGCAGCGGCCGGGAAGTCGGGCAAACGCTGGTCGACCATCCGCTGGTCAATGCACTGAGCTTCACGGGCTCGGTGACAACCGGCGAGCGCCTCCTCCAGTCGGCTTCTGCGCGCCGCGCCAAGGTGCAGCTTGAAATGGGCGGTAAAAACCCCCTGGTGGTGCTGGCCGATGCCGACCTTGACCAGGCTGTCGAGTGCGCTGTGCAAGGCTCGTACTTTTCGACCGGCCAGCGCTGCACCGCCTCAAGCCGCCTCATTGTGGAAGCGCCGGTGCACGATGCATTCGTTGCGCGCCTGCGCCACCGCATTGCCGCGCTTAAGGTGGGCCATGCGCTGGAGCGGGGCATTGAAATGGGGCCGGTCGTTGACCGCGGCCAGCTCGAGCAGAACCAGTCGTACCTCGATATAGGGCGCAACGAGGGCGCCGAGCATGTCTGGGGCGGCGAGCTGCTGGAACGCCCGACACCAGGTTATTACATGAACCCGGCGCTTTTCCTGGCCCGGCCGGAACACCGCATCGCGCGCGAGGAGATATTCGGGCCGGTAGCCTGTGTCCTGCAGGCCGATGACTTTGACCACGCACTGGCCATGGCCAACGACACGCCTTTTGGCCTGTGCGCAGGCATCTGCACAACCTCGCTCAAGCATGCCATGCACTTCAAGCGCCATGCCGAGGTCGGTATGACCATGGTGAACCTGCCGACAGCGGGTGTCGACTTTCACGTACCGTTCGGTGGCCGCAAGGGATCGAGTTATGGTGCACGTGAGCAAGGCCGGTACGCCGCCGAGTTTTACACCACCGTCAAAACCGGATACGTTCTGGCCTGAGCAATTGAGATTCAAGAGAGAGCTGTCAGTTCCATTTCAACCAAGGAGACAACATGAAAATCCAACGCCGTACCCTCGCTGCCGCACTCGCCTGCGCCCCTATTGCCGGCCTGCTGCCGGTTTCAGCATGGGCGCAAAAGCCTATTGTGCTGGGCTTTAGCCAGGTCGGCGCGGAGAGCGAATGGCGCACCGCCAATACCGAATCCATCAAATCAGCAGCAAAAGACGCCGGCATCGAACTCAAGTTCTCGGATGCGCAGCAAAAGCAGGAAAACCAGATCAAGGCAATCCGCTCCTTCATTGCACAAAAGGTGGACGTGATCGCGTTCTCGCCTGTGGTCGAGTCGGGCTGGGAAACCGTTCTGCGTGAAGCCAAGGCCGCCAAGATTCCCGTGGTGCTCACCGACCGCTCCGTCAACGTGAAGGACACCTCGCTGTATGTTTCCTTCATGGGTTCGGACTTTGTCGAAGAAGGCCGCAAGGCAGGCCGCTGGCTGGTCGAAAAAATGAAGGGCACAAGCGGCCAGGTCAATATCGTCGAGCTGCAAGGCACGGTAGGCTCCGCACCGGCCATCGACCGCAAAAAAGGCTTTGAAGAAATCATCAAGGCCGACCCGAAGTTCAAGATCATCCGCTCCCAGACAGGTGACTTCACCCGGGCCAAGGGCAAGGAAGTGATGGAGGCGTTCCTCAAGGCCGAAGGCAAAAAGATCAATGTGCTTTTCGCGCATAACGACGACATGGCCATCGGCGCAATTCAGGCGATTGAAGAGGCAGGCATGAAGCCGGCAAAGGACATCACCATCATCTCGATCGACGCCGTCAAGGGTGCTTTCGAGGCCATGATGGCCGGCAAGCTCAATGTCTCTGTGGAGTGCAGCCCCTTGCTGGGCCCGCAACTGATGGCGGCCGTAAAAGACATCAAGGCCGGCAAGCCGGTTCAGAAACGTATCGTTACTGAAGAGGGAATTTTTCCGATGGAAGTGGCAGCCAAGGAATTTCCCAAGCGTAAATACTGATTTGTGCGCTGCAATAGCGCACGGATACTTGAAAAATTCATTCATAACACTCAAGGAGACAATTCATGAAACGTACTTTTCTGAAAACTTTGCTGGCCGGGATGGTCTTGGGCGCCGTGGGTGTCGCACCGCTCGCGCAGGCGCAGGACAAGGGCAGCATCGGCATCTCGATGCCGACCAAGTCCTCGGCCCGCTGGATCGCCGACGGCGACAACATGGTCAAGGTGCTCAAGGAGCGCGGCTACAAGACCGACCTGCAATATGCCGATGACGACATCCCGAACCAGCTCGCCCAGATCGAGAACATGATCACCAAGGGCGTGAAGGTGCTGGTGATTGCCTCCATCGACGGCACGACCTTGTCCAAGGCACTGCAAAATGCGGCGGACAAAGGCGTCAAGGTCATTGCCTACGACCGCCTGATCAAGGGATCGAAGAACGTGGATTACTACGCCACCTTCGACAACTTCCAGGTTGGCGTGCTGCAGGCCACCTCAATTGTCGACAAGCTGGGCCTGAAGCAGGGCAAAGGGCCTTTCAACATCGAGCTTTTCGGCGGCTCGCCTGACGACAACAATGCGTTTTTCTTCTACGACGGTGCCATGAGCGTGCTCAAGCCCTACATCGACAGCGGCAAGCTGGTGGTGCGCAGCAAGCAGATGGGCATGAACAAGGTAGGCACGCTGCGCTGGGACGGTGCGGTCGCACAGGCACGCATGGACAACCTGCTGTCGGCCTACTACGGCAAGGAGAAGGTTCACGCAGTCCTGTCGCCCTATGACGGCCTGTCCATCGGCATCCTGTCCTCGCTCAAGGGCGTCGGTTACTGCACGGCGCAGCAGCCCTGCCCCGTGGTCAGCGGCCAGGACGCCGAAATTCCTTCGGTGAAATCCATCCTGAAGGGTGAGCAGTACTCGACCGTTTTCAAGGACACGCGCGAGCTGGCCAAGGTGACGGCCAACATGGTGGACGCCATGCTCTCCGGCAAGCAGCCCGAGATCAATGACACCAAGACTTACAACAACGGCGTGAAAGTGGTGCCCTCTTACCTGCTCAAGCCGGTGGCTGTTGACGCATCCAACTGGAACCAGGTGCTGATAGGCAGCGGTTACTACAAGGAATCGCAGATCAAGTAAGCCTGATCGGAAAGCAGGACGTCCCGTGCCGCAAGGCACGGGACTGTTGACGCTTTCGGGTGTCAATCACCTTTGTACTGGTTTGTTTTTTTTTGTATCGAAGGACAGGCGTTGGAAACGATTCTCGAGATGCGCGACATCCGCAAGACCTTTCCGGGGGTGGTCGCGCTGAACAAGGTCAACCTGCGCGTGCGCGCCGGTGAGATCCATGCCATCGTCGGCGAAAACGGCGCGGGCAAATCGACCTTGATGAAGGTGCTCTCCGGGGTCTATCCCCACGGTTCCTACAGCGGCGACATCGTCTACGAAGGACAGGAGCGTCAATTTCTTGGCATCCATGACAGCGAACAGCTGGGTGTCATCATCATTCACCAGGAGCTGGCGCTGGTGCCGCTGCTGTCCATCGCAGAAAACATATTTCTTGGCAACGAAACCGCCACGAGGGGTGTCATCGACTGGATGGCTGCCCACAGCAAGACGCAGGCCCTGCTGAAAAAAGTAGGGCTCAAGGAATCACCGGCCACGCTGGTCACCGACATCGGCGTGGGCAAGCAGCAATTGGTGGAAATCGCCAAGGCCCTGTCCCGGCAGGTCAAGCTGCTCATCCTCGATGAACCGACCGCCAGCCTCAACGAGGGTGACAGCCAGGCGCTGCTGGACCTGCTGCTGGAGCTCAAGGGCCAGGGCATCACCTGCATTCTTATTTCGCACAAGCTCAACGAAATTTCACGCGTGGCGGACGCCATCACCATCCTGCGCGACGGCAGTACCGTGGAAACGCTGGACTGCCGCGCCGCCGAACCCATCAGCGAAGACCGTGTGATTCGCGGCATGGTGGGCCGCGAGATGGCCGACCGCTACCCGCCGCGCGAGCCGCGGATCGGCGAAACCGTGTTTGAAGTGCGCGACTGGAGCGTCTACCACCCGCTGCACACCGACAGGCAGTTCATCAAGGGCGTCAACCTGCAGGTGCGGCGCGGTGAAATCGTCGGCATTGCCGGGCTGATGGGTGCGGGGCGCACGGAGCTCGCCATGAGCATCTTCGGCCGTTCATGGGGGCGCCGCATCAGCGGCGAGGTCCTGCTCAACGGCCAGTCCGTCGACGTGGGCAGCGTGGAGAAAGCTGTCCGCCACGGCCTGGCCTATGTGACCGAAGACCGCAAGGGTAACGGGCTGGTTCTGAACGAAGACATCCAGTTCAACGTCTCGCTGGCCAACCTCAAGGGCGTCTCAAGCGCTGCCGTCATCGACAGCGGCCGCGAATACCAGGTCGCGCAAAGCTACCGCGAAAAACTCCGCATCAGGTGCTCCAGCGTTGGCCAGAAAGTCCTCAACCTCTCGGGCGGAAACCAACAAAAAGTGGTGCTCGGGAAATGGCTGTTCACCAGCCCTGAAGTGCTCATCCTCGACGAGCCCACGCGCGGCATCGACGTGGGCGCCAAGTACGAGATTTACACCCTGATGGCCCAGCTCGCGGCCGAAGGGAAATGCATCATCATGATTTCCTCGGAAATGCCCGAATTGCTGGGCATGACGGACCGCATCTACGTCATGAACGAAGGCCGTTTCATCGCCGAAATGCCGACGGCCCAGGCCTCCCAGGAAAAGATCATGCGCGCGATCATGAAAGCCAGCTGAAATGAAAACTCCCCCCCGAAGCGCCTCCGGCGCTCCACCCTCAAGGGGGCGCCACCTGCGGCCCGGCGAAGCCGGTTCCGCGATGGCCCTGGCCTGGGTCACGCCGGCCTCAACGGCTGCAGGTGCGCACCACACAACGAATGACTGACATGAGCCAGATGACCCCCCCCCAGAATGCTACCGCTGCCCGCACCGATGTGACGGCCGCTCACCAGAAATCGCCACTCGACTACCTGAAGCACAACTTCCGCGAGTACGGCATGCTGATCACGCTGGTGGCCATCATGGTGTTCTTCCAGTACATGACCGAGGGCACGCTCATGCAGCCCCTCAACCTCACCAACCTGGTCCTGCAGAACAGCTACATCGTCATCATGGCGCTGGGCATGCTGATGGTGATCGTGGCGGGGCATATCGACCTGTCGGTCGGTTCGGTGTGCGGATTCATAGGCGCGCTGGCAGCCGTGCTGATGGTGGAGTACGGCTGGCATTTCGTGCCGGCCTCGCTGGTGTGCCTGCTCTGCGGCGCGCTGATAGGCGGGGTCCAGGGCTGGTTTGTCGCCTTCTTCCGCATCCCTTCTTTTATTGTCACGCTGGCCGGCATGCTGGTGTTCAAGGGCCTGGCGCTGGCATTGCTCCAGGGCCAGTCGGTCGGCCCCTTTCCGGATTCATTCCAGATGCTGAGCTCGGGCTTCATGCCCGACCTGCTGGGCAGCGAAGGCCTGCGCATGACCTCGCTGCTGCTGGGCGTGGCGCTGGCCGCCATACTCGCCGTGGCCGGCATACGCGCACGGGCCAAACAGCTCAAGCACGGCATCCAGGCTGAGCCCGCTGCCATTTTCTTCGTCAAAACCGCGATGTTCTCGGCGCTCCTGATCTATTTCAGCTACCTGCTGGCTTCCTACAGGGGGCTGCCGAACGTGCTGATCGTAATGGCTGCGCTGATTTTCCTGTTCCACTTCATCACCAGCCGCACCACCATCGGGCGGCGCGTTTATGCGCTCGGCGGCAATGAAAAAGCCGCCAAACTCTCGGGCATCAAGACCGAGCGACTGGCTTTTTATACCTTCGTGAACATGGGTGTGCTGGCGGCGCTGGCGGGCCTTGTGTTCGCCGCGCGCCTGAACACCGCCACACCCAAAGCCGGCCTGGGCTTTGAGCTCGACGTCATCGCCGCCTGCTTTATCGGCGGGGCTTCGGCTTCGGGTGGTGTCGGCAAGGTCATGGGCGCGGTGATCGGCGCGTTTGTCATGGGCGTGATGAACAACGGCATGTCCATCCTGGGCATCGGCATCGATTACCAGCAGGTCATCAAGGGCGTGGTGTTGCTGGCCGCTGTATTTGTTGACGTCTACAACAAGAACAAGGCATGAACCACCCGGCCGCTCCCGAGAGACATACCGCTGCGCATGGCGCGGAGGCCGCTCCGTGACCCCAGCCGATACCGTTCCCGTACTTGAGCTTGCGGGGATCCATAAACAGTTTGCAGGCATCGCCGCGTTGCGTGATGTGCGGTTACGCCTTTACCCTGGCGAAATACACGCCTTGATGGGGCAAAACGGTGCGGGCAAGTCAACCTTGATCAAGGTGCTGACCGGCGTGCTTGAAGCCAGCGGCGGCCAGATGCAACTGGCGGGAAAACCTGTGTGGCCGGGCTCGCCCCTGGCCGCGCAACGCCTGGGTATCAGCACGGTCTACCAGGAAGTCAATCTCTGCCCCAATCTCTCTGTGGCTGAAAACATTTTTGCCGGCCGCTACCCGCGATGCGGCCTGGCACAGGGGTACCGCATCGATTGGGCCCTGGTGAACCGCCGAGCGCGGGAACTGGTCGCGCGCATCGGCCTGGACATCGACGTGACGCGCCTGTTGTCCAGCTATCCGGTCGCGGTGCAGCAGCTTGTCGCCATCGCGCGGGCCATCAGCATTGAATCGAAAGTGCTGATCCTTGATGAACCGACTTCCAGCCTGGACGATGACGAGGTCCAAAAGCTCTTTGAGGTGCTGCGCCGCTTGCGCGACGACGGACTTGCCATCGTCTTTGTCACCCATTTCCTGAACCAGGTCTATGCGGTGTCGGATCGCATCACTGTGCTGCGCAACGGTAGCTGGGTAGGCGAATGGCGCGCCAGCGAACTGGGACCGCAGGCATTGATTGCGGCCATGCTTGGCCGGGAGCTGGCCGCGCAGTCCGCCGGTGCCGCGGTAGCCCCTGCGTTTGATGATGCAGTGCCGGCACTTCTGCAAGCAGAAGGCCTGGGTCAGGCCGGCCAGCTGCAGGCTGTGGATTTCCGCGTGCGCGCCGGCGAGGTGGTGGGCCTGGCAGGCCTGTTGGGTGCGGGCCGCACGGAGCTGGCGCGCCTGCTGTTTGGGCTGGAGACGCCAGACCGCGGCGTGCTCAGGATCAATGGTCAAACGGTTGCTTTCTCCAACCCCGCCGATGCGATCCGGCATGGGCTGGCCCTGTGCCCCGAGGAGCGCAAGACCGATGGCATCGTGGCCGAGCTCTCGGTCCGGGAAAACATTGCGCTGGCGTTGCAGGCCCGCATCGGCATGCGCCGGTTTTTGTCGCGGGCCGAGCAAACCGCGCTGGCCGAACGCTTTGTCCAGGCAATGGGCATCAAGACTGCCAGCGTGGACACGCCCATCGGCCTGCTGTCAGGCGGTAACCAGCAAAAAGCCATGATCGCGCGCTGGCTCGCGACCGAACCGCGCCTGCTGATTCTCGATGAACCCACGCGCGGTATCGACGTGGCCGCCAAGCAGGAAATCATGGAGCAGATCCTGCGCCTGGCAGAGGCTGGCATGGCGGTGATTTTCATCTCTTCCGAAATGAGCGAGGTGGTTCGCGTGGCGCACCGCATCGTGGTGCTGCGTGACCGCCGCAAGGTGGGAGAACTGCCGGCAGGCAGCAGCGAAGACACGGTCTATGAACTGATTGCAGCTGAACATGCCTGAAGAGAAACACCACCCGTCGCCGCTGACCACAGCCATGCAGCATCGGCTGGCCTGGCCATTGCTGACGCTGGCGCTGCTGCTGGCCGTGAACACGGTTTTCAACGCCAGTTTCCTGCACATCGAATGGCGTGACGGCCATCTCTACGGGAGCCTGATCGACATTCTCAACCGGGCGGCGCCGCTGGTGCTGGTGTCGCTGGGCATGACGATGGTGATCGCCACGCGCGGAATCGACATTTCTGTAGGCGCGGTGGTAGCCATCGCAGCCGCCGTGGCCGCCTGGATGATAGGCGGCTCGGTCACGGGAAGTGTGAGCCGGTTCCCGATGCCGCTCGCGATTCTGGCAGCGCTGGGCATCGCATTCCTGTGCGGGCTGTGGAATGGCCTGCTGGTTGCCAGGGTCGGCATGCAACCGATCATTGCCACGCTGATCCTCATGGTGGCGGGCCGCGGTATCGCACAGCTGATCACCGACGGGCAGATCATCACCATCTATTACGCCCCCTTCTTTTTCCTGGGCGGCGGCTACCTCCTGGGCTTGCCGTTCTCGCTGTTCATTGCTGCAACGGTGTTCGTTGCGCTTTATCTGACTGTGACGCGTACCGCCCTGGGCCTGTTCGTCCAGGCAGTCGGTATCAACCCGACAGCAGCCCGCGTGGCCGGGATACAGGCCCGGCGGCTGATCGTTGCCGCTTACGCCTTTTGCGGCGTGTGTGCCGGCATTGCCGGATTGTTGATCAGCTCCAACGTCAAAAGCGCCGACGGCAACAATGCTGGCCAGTTGCTCGAGCTCGACGCCATCCTGGCCGTGACGCTGGGCGGGACCGCCCTTACCGGCGGGCGCTTCAGCCTGGTGGGCAGTGTGATCGGCGCCCTGATCATCCAGACCCTGACTTACGCCATCTACTCTCTCGGCGTTCCGCCCGAGATCAATCTGGTGGTCAAGGCCGCGGTGGTGTTTGTCGTGATGCTGCTGCAATCGCCGGAGTTTCGGGTCCAGGTCGGCACCTGGGTGCGCCGGCCGGCAGCGCGTGAGATGCTGTCATGAGCGGCGCCGTGGCCAAACCCGTGGCTGCAGCGCGCATGCCCACACAGTCGGGGCGTTCGGCAGTGTCTCGCTTCAACCCCAAGTACCTGCCGCTGGCGGCGACCATTTCCCTGTTCGTGGCCATGGCGACCATAGGCTCGGTGCTCTACAGCGGTTTCTTTTCGGCACAGGTCTTCCTCAACCTGCTGGTTGACAACGCTTTCCTGATCGTCGTCGCGGTGGGCATGACTTTCGTCATTCTTTCCGGTGGCATCGACCTGTCCGTCGGTTCGGTGATTGCGCTGACCACCATGGTTTCCGCTTCGCTGGTGGAACACCGCGGCTGGAGCCCGGCCGTGGTCATTCCGCTGGTGCTCGCCATGGGCGCGGCCTTCGGCGCTTTCATGGGCTTTCTGATTGAGCGTTTCCGCCTGCAGCCTTTCATCGTGACGCTGGCCGGCATGTTTCTCGCACGTGGCCTGTGCTACCTGATCAGCGTTGACTCGATCAGCATGACCAACGAGTTTTATTCAGAGATCTCGCAGTGGCGGGTTTCCCTGTGGGAAGGCGCCTCACTCTCCGTGGGTGCGGTGATCGCCGTTGCAGTGCTGTTGGCAGCGATATTCATTGCACACTGCACGTCATTTGGCCGCACTGTTTACGCGATTGGCGGAAGCGAACAGTCGGCGGTGCTGATGGGCCTGCCGGTAAGGGCCACTCTGGTAGGGGTGTATACGCTCTCCGGTTTTTGCTCGGCACTGGCAGGTGTGGTTTTCACTTTCTACATGCTCTCGGGCTATGGCTTGCATGCTGTCGGCATGGAACTCGACGCTATTGCCGCGGTGGTTATTGGCGGCACATTGCTCACCGGCGGCGTGGGTTATGTCGCCGGTACGCTGTTCGGCGTGCTGATGCTGGGGATCATCCAGACACTGATTTCCTTCGACGGCACCCTGAGCTCCTGGTGGACCCGCATTGTTGTCGGTGCTCTGCTGTTCGTTTTCTGCCTGCTACAGCGCCTGCTGACGAGCCGCCGAACCAAATCTCCTGAAATTAATTGACAGACCTCTCATGACAAACACCAAACGAAAACTGCGTTCCACCGAGTGGTTCGGCTCTGCCGATAAAAACGGCTTCATGTACCGCAGCTGGATGAAGAACCAGGGTATCCCTGACCATGAGTTCGACGGACGTCCCATCATCGGCATCTGCAATACCTGGTCGGAACTCACACCCTGCAATGCCCACTTCCGCAAGATCGCAGAACATGTGAAGCGCGGCATTTCAGAAGCGGGTGGCTTTCCTGTTGAATTCCCGGTGTTCTCGAACGGCGAGTCGAACTTGCGGCCCACGGCCATGCTCACGCGCAATCTCGCCAGCATGGACGTCGAAGAAGCGATTCGCGGCAACCCGATTGACGCTGTGGTGCTGCTCACCGGCTGCGACAAGACCACACCGGCGCTCTTGATGGGAGCAGCGAGTTGCGACATTCCCGCCATCGTGGTGACGGGCGGGCCCATGCTCAACGGCAAGCTTGAAGGAAAAAACATCGGCTCGGGCACCGCTGTGTGGCAGTTGCACGAGTCACTGAAAGCGGGGGAAATCCAGCTGCACCAGTTCCTGGCAGCCGAGGGTGGCATGTCGCGCTCAGCCGGCACCTGCAACACCATGGGCACGGCCTCCACCATGGCCTGCATGGCCGAAGCGCTGGGTACCTCTTTGCCGCACAACGCTGCCATTCCCGCGGTGGATGCCCGCCGTTATGTGTTGGCACAGATGTCAGGTGCGCGCGCTGTCGAGATGGCCCGTGAAGGCCTGACACTGTCGAAAATCCTCACGCGCGAAGCGTTCGAAAATGCGATCCGCGTCAACGCGGCGATCGGCGGCTCCACCAACGCGGTGATTCACCTCAAGGCCATTGCCGGCCGCATGGGCGTGCAGCTGAACCTGGAAGACTGGACGCGTACTGGCCGCAACACGCCTACCATCGTCGACCTGCAGCCGTCAGGCCGTTTCCTGATGGAAGAGTTCTACTATGCCGGCGGCCTGCCCGCCGTGTTGCGCCGCCTGGGTGAAAACAGCTTGCTGCCGCATCCCAACGCGCTCACCGTCAATGGCCGGTCGCTATGGGACAACGTGCGGGAGGCCCCGCAGTACAACGATGAAGTGATCCGCCCCCTTGACAACCCCTTGATCGCCGACGGCGGCATTTGCATCCTGCGCGGCAACCTGGCGCCGCGTGGCGCCGTGCTCAAGCCCTCCGCAGCGTCGCCGGAGCTGCTCAAGCACCGCGGCCGCGCGGTGGTGTTCGAGAACCTCGAGCACTACAAGGAGCGCATCGTCGACGAGACGCTCGACATCGATGCCAGCTGTGTGATGGTGATGAAGAACTGCGGCCCCAAGGGCTATCCGGGTATGGCCGAAGTCGGCAATATGGGTCTGCCGCCCAAGCTGCTGCGCCAGGGTGTCAAAGACATGGTGCGAATCTCCGACGCGCGCATGAGCGGCACCGCTTACGGCACTGTCGTGCTGCATGTGGCGCCAGAAGCAGCGGCAGGCGGGCCACTTGCAGCGGTGCGCGACGGCGACTGGATCGAGCTCGATTGCGATGCAGGCCGCCTGCACCTGGACATCAGCGATGCGGAGCTGGCAGAACGCCTCGCCGCTCTGGACAAGGCCCCCGCAGGCATGCGGGGCGGCTACCAGCGCCTGTATGTCGACCACGTGCTGCAAGCCGACGAGGGCTGTGATTTCGATTTTCTGGTCGGCTGCCGCGGCTCTGAAGTTCCCCGGCACTCCCATTAAATCGCTCAAGCAGAGAACTACTGAAATTTATTCAACCTGATCCAGCTCCCATGAACACGCTCCGCCAGCCGCGTTACCGCGGCATCTTTCCCGTCGCCCCCACCACCTTCACCGAAACCGGCGAACTGGACCTTGAAAGCCAGAAACGCTGCATCGACTTCATGATCGATGCCGGCTCCGACGGCATCTGCATCCTGGCCAACTTCTCCGAGCAATTCGTGCTTTCGGACGAAGAGCGTGAAACCCTGACCCGTACCGTCCTCGAACATGTGGCCGGCCGCGTGCCGGTCATCGTGACGACCACCCACTACGGCACCAAGGTCTGCGCCGAGCGCAGCCGCCGGGCGCAGGACATGGGTGCCGCCATGCTGATGGTCATGCCGCCGTATCACGGGGCCACCTTCCGCGTGAGCGAGCCGCAGATTTACGAGTTCTATGCGCGACTGTCAGATGCGGTCAATATTCCCATCATGATCCAGGATGCGCCCGCCAGTGGTACCGTCCTTTCGGCTTGCTTCCTCGCGCGCATGGCCCGTGAGATTGAACACGTCGCCTATTTCAAGATCGAGACCGCCGGGGCGGCCTCCAAACTGCGCGAACTGATCCGTCTGGGAGGCGACGCGGTGGAAGGCCCCTGGGACGGCGAAGAAGCCATCACGCTGCTGCCTGACCTCGACGCCGGCGCCACAGGTTCCATGACCGGCGGCGGTTACCCCGATGGCATTCGGCCCATCATCGAGGCGCACCGCACCGGAGATCACGACAAGGCCTATGCCTTGTACCAGCAATGGCTGCCGCTGATCAATTACGAAAACCGCCAGGCGGGGCTGCTGGCCGCCAAGACCTTGATGAAGGAAGGCGGCGTCATCGCCTGTGAGGCGCCGCGTCATCCTTTTCCGGCCATGCACCCGGACACGCGCGCCGGGCTGCTGGCGACCGCCAGGCGGCTTGATCCGCTCGTGCTGCGCTGGGGACGATAAGCGGGCGAGCCGCCGGCGGGGCGCGCCTAATAGCTCGCTCCTTTTTTAATAGCTGATTGCGCCCGCTGGTCAACGGTTTCGGGCGTTTTATGTCTTGGGCGATGTTCCGGAACCGATCTGGCGCGCGAGGTGCACCTGGTGCAGCGTTATTTTCCGCACCTCGGCCTGGCTGGTTTCTATATGTGCGCGCAGCAACATCGCAGCCTGGTCGCCGCGCTTGGCGCGCACCGCCGTGAGAATCTTGGCATGCTCCTCGTAGGTTGCGTCAATGCGTGGCTGCTTGATGAAGTCAAGGCGCCGGATGATGCGGATGCGGTCGGTGACGTCGCCATGCACCCGGGTCATCTCGGCATTCCCGGCCGCTGCCACCAACGCGCAATGAAATGCCTCATCCCACTGTGCGACCTGCACCATGTCGGTACTGCGCTGGGCCACAGGCACCAGCCAGATGGCCGCCAATTCATCGAGCAATGCCGTGTTGACCGCCTGGCTGCCGCTGCACAAGCGCTGCACCGCGGTGGTTTCCAGCACCATGCGCAGGTCGTAGAGCTGTTCGAACTTGTCGAAGTCGAACGGCAACACGCGCCAGCCGCTGCGAAACAACACTTCAACAAAGCCCTCCTGCTGCAGCCGGAACAAGGCCTGGCGCACCGGCGTACGCGACACACCCAGGCGCTCGCTGACTTCGCTTTCGGTGAAGCGGTCGCCGGGCACCAGCTTGAATTCGGCGATGTCGCGCTTGAGTTCGGCATAAGCCTCGTCGGCGCGCGAATGAAAGGAATTGCCGGCAACAGGCGGGGCGGCAGGCGTGCGGCTCATGCCAGCAGGCTCACGTGGGCGGCCACCACGCGCCAGCCTTCAGGCGTGCGTAACCAGGTCTGGCTTTGGCGCCCGGTCCTGCCGGCGCCCACACGTGCGAACTCCGTGTTGGCCGTGGCGAAGTCGCGACCGTATGTCGTGATGACTGTGGCGCGCAAGGCACGCGCGAGCCCCTGTGGGGAGCGCCCCGCGCGAAAAGCACGAATGGCGTCATAGCCGTAGAGGTTCTCGGTGACGCCATAGCGCAGGGTGTGCTCGCTGTTCCAGAACAGCTCATCGAGCACTTCCACCTTGTTATTGACCAGCGCGTCCTCGTAGCGAAGAAACGCAGCCGTCACTTCAGCATGAACGTCGGGCAGGTTGATGGCATGGATCATGATTTACCGATTGTCAGCGAAGCCAGCGGTGCGCGGGCGATGCCGGCCGCCTCCAGCACGGCGGCCGCGCGAAGCGCGTGGTCTTCACGCCAGGGTGCGGTGACGAGCTGCACGCCCACGGGCAGGCCCTCATCCGGCCACACCGGCACCGCACAGACCGGCAGGCCTATGCACGAAAAAGGCTGGGTCAACAAACCCATGCTGGGGCGCAGCGGCATCCGTTTGCCGTTCAACTCCAGCCACTCCGCCCCTATGGGCGTGGCGGCGCAAGGGGTGGCAGCGGCGAGCAGCACATCGAAATGTTCAAACAGCCCGGCCACGGCCTGGGCATAAAGGCGGCGTACGCGCTGGGCGCGGTCAATCCAGGCAGCCGGCAGCAGGCTGCCCGCCAGAAAACGGTCCCGCGACAGGGGTTCAAAATCGCCTGCGCGGCGCCGCAGGTCGTCCAGGTGCAAGGCGCCGCCCTCGGCATTGGTAATCAGGAAGGCAGCGGCGCGGCCCGCCTCGACCATCGGCAGCGCCACCGTTTCACGGGCGCCCAGTGCCTGGGCTACACGCTGCACGGCGGCCCAGGCCTGTGGCTGGGCATGGGCCTGGAAGTAGCCGCCCAGCACGCCCACGCGCAATCCACCCACCCCTTGCATCAGCGATGGCAATACCGGCTCGGCGGTGCGCTGCGCGCAACCGGGATCGCGGCGATCCGTCTTCTCGGGCCCCTGCATGAGGTCATAAGACAGGGCCAGGTCGCGCACGGAACGCGCAAACGGCCCCAGGTGATCCAGGCTGGAAATAAAGGGGTAGCTGCCAGTACGCGGCAGCCGGCCAAACGTGGGCTTGAGCCCGAACACCCCGCACAGCGAGGCCGGCACGCGGATGGAGCCATTGGTGTCCGAGCCCAGCGTCAGCGGAACCTGCCCCGCAGCCACTGCGGCGCCTGAGCCGCCGGATGAGCCGCCGGCAATGCGCGTGAGGTCGTGCGGGTTGCGGGCCGGGCCGGCATGGCTGTTTTCGGTGGTAAAGCCGTAGGCGTATTCGTCCATATTGAGCGCGCCCACCAACACCGCGCCGGCCGCCTCCAGCCGCTGCACCAGCAGCGCGTCGGCCGCGGCGGGCGCCCGTCCACGCTCAATGGCCGAACCCGCCAGCGTGGTCAGGCTTTCAATGTCGAAGAGGTTCTTCACGGCAAAGGGCACGCCTAGCAGGGGCAACTCCGCGAAGCCTGGCGCATCGCCGGCGAGTTGTCGGTCCAGCAGGGCCGCGCGTTGCCGTGCCCGCGCGGCGGTGACTTCAGTAAACGCGTTGACGCGGCCGTTGGTGGCGCTGATGTGCGCGAGGCTGGCTTCGACCAGCGCACCGGCGCTGATTTCTCGCGCGCGCACGGCGTGCGCCATGGACGTTGCGTCACCGCGCAGGTATTCGGCGGCGTTGCTCATCCGGTGGCCTTGACGGAAAGCTCGACAGGCACAAACACTGTCGCGGGGTCGTCATGCGCGTCCAGCGGTACCGCCTGCAATTGCTCTGCAAAGCCGGCGGCCAGCGCGAAAAATTGCAGAACGCCGGGCCGATGCTCCGCGCTCAGCGGCAAGCCCAGCGCCGCCGCGGCGGCATCGACATAAGCCTCTATTTGCGGCGGCGTCATCATGTCAGCGCCTGACTTCGCGCTGGAAGATCTCCAGGCTCAGTTTTTTGGTGCGGATAAAGCTGGCCTCGGACAGCGTTTCCACCGTGCGTGGGCGCGCATCGCCGTAGGGCAGGATCTCGGCCACGCGCGTCGGGCGCTTGGTCAGCAACAGCACCTGGTCGGCCAGATAGACGGCCTCTTCGAGGTCGTGCGACACCAGCAGCATCGTGGTGCCGGTCTGCATGAAAACTTCCTGCAATTTTTCGCGGATGAACAGCGTCATCTCGAAGTCCAGCGCCGAGAACGGCTCGTCCAGGAACAGCACCTCCGGATTGGGCGCGAGCGCTCGCATGATGGAGGCCGTCTGTTGCTGGCCGCCCGAGAGTTCATAAGGGTAGCGGTTCAGGTCGAACTTCACGTCGAAGGAGGCCACGAGTTCGGCCATGCGCCTGTCGACTTCCGCCTTGGACCTGCCTTCGAGCTTGAGCGGGTAGGCGATGTTGTCGATGGTGCGCATCCACGGGAACATGGCTTCGCGGTAGTTCTGGAAGACGTAGCCGATCTTGGTGTCCTTGAGCGACTTGCCGTCGAACAGGATCTCGCCCGCATCGATGGGGATCAGGCCCGCGATCATGTTGATCAGCGTGGACTTGCCGCAACCGTTGGGCCCGAACACCGAGACGATCTTGTGCTTGGGGATGTCCAGGTTGAAGTCTTCATACAGCGGCCAGCCGGCGAAGTACTTGGTCAGCCCGCGTATGGTGATGTGCGTGCCGGCCGGGCCGGGCTGGAATTCGCGCACCGGAACATCGGCGAAGACAGGGGCGTTAATTACAGCGGACATGGCGCACTCCAGCAGGTTTCACAATTGAAGAATAGGCGGGCGGTCCTCTCCTTCAAGCAGGGGCCGCGGAACTGGCTTTGCCAGGCCGCAGGCGCAGCGGCCCCCTCGGGGGGCAGAGAGCTATACGCAGTGAGCGAACGTGGGGGCCACATCACCTTCCGCTCCAGTGAACGATGCGTCGCTCGGCGACTAAAAACAGGATGTTCAGCGCATAGCCCAGTGCACCCGCAGCCAGTATGGACGCATACATGTCCTTCACGTTCATGACCTGCTGCGAGTTGATGATGCGGTTGCCCAGGCCGGTGTCGGCGCCGATGAACATCTCGGCGACGATGACGATGACCAGCGCCATCGACACCGCCGAACGCAGGCCGACAAAACTCGGCTGCAGGCTTTCCCAGATCAGCACGTCCTTGAACACCTGCCAGCGGGAAGCGCCCATGACTTTCGCAGCCATCACGCGCTGCTTGCGCGCGTTGATCACGCCGTAGGCGCTGTTGAAAACCACGATCAGCAGCGCGCCAAACGCGGCAATCGCGACCTTGTTGATGTCCGACACGCCGAAGATCATCAGGAACAGCGGGATCAGCGCTGAAGACGGGGTGGAGCGGAAGAAGTCAATCAGGAACTCCACGCTGCGGTAGGCTTTTTCATTGCTGCCCAGCAGCACGCCCAGCGGCATGCCGACGGCGGCGGCGATCATGAAGGCCTGGACCGTTCGCCACACGGTGACTGCAAAGTCCTTGAGCAGCGGCCCGCCTGCCAGGCCGCTAAGCAGCGCGCCCAGCGCGTCGATCGGTGGTGGCAGCAGGATGGCTTTGATGAAGCCCAGCCGCACCGCCAGATCCCAGATGATGAAGAGTGCCACCGGGCCGATGAAGGGCAGGGCCTTGTCCAGCACCGGTTTGCGCTGCAGGGCGGCCGCCGGCGCGGCAGGAGGCGTCCAGGGTTTGGCGGCAGACGCCGCTGTTGCAGGGGCGGTCATTTTGCTCATCCCTTGTAAAGCATGGTGTCGACCATGAGGCGCGAGCTGAAGATGCCTTTTTCGGAGAACAGGTCGAAGAACTTCTGGAAGTGCGCGACGTCGGCCGGGGTGAATTCGTTGTACATGGTGTAGGCGGCCAGCGGCACTTCGCCGGTCAGCGGACCTTCAATCGCGGTGTAGCCTTTGAGGTATTGACGCGCCTCGACCGATTTGCTGCGCACGTAAGCCACGCCCTTGCCGTAGGCGGCGACGAATTTTTTCGCGGCATCGGGGTTCTTCTTGATGAAGTCCGAGGACAGCGAGGCCGAGCCGCCGAACCATGGCGCCATCGGGTCGCCCAGCACGTACCGCGCGATCACGCCGGCCTCAAGCACACGGGTCGTGCCGTTCATGCGGCCTATGGTGCCGGTGGGCTCCAGCGTGTAGGCACCGTCGATCTGGCCGGCGGCGAGCGCGGCCACATGCTGGCCGATAGGCAGTTCGACCACGGTCGCGCCGGTGGCGCCGCCGCGTTCCAGCACGGTCTTGGCCAGCGTCACGTTCTGGATGCCGGGGCCGGAACCGACCCGCTTGCCTTTGAGGTCGGCCATTACCTTGGCGGGACTGGCCGCCGGCACGATGACCTCGTCGAGCACGTTCTTCACGTTGCTGGGGTTGGAGCAGAAGATCTTGAAGGTGCCTGGCTGGGCAATCTCGCCGATGGCGATGTTGGCCGAGCCGGTGCCGTTGGCGGTACCGTCGGCACGGCCCGAGAGCACCGCCTCCATCACCTGCTGCGCGCCTGCGAACTTCAGCGGCTCGACGTCCAGGCCGGCGTCCTTGAAGTAGCCCAGCTCTATGGCTGAGTAGAAGGGCAGGCCGGCGGCGATGGGCCAGTAGCCGATGCGGATTTTCGGTCCACCCTGAGCGCGCAGGATGGCAGGCATGCCCAGCATCCCCAGCGCCGCGCCGGCGGCCGTGGCCTTGATCAGCGTGCGGCGTGCCGGGCCGGAGGTGGCGGATTGCGATGTGGGAAAGGGCTTCATGGAATGCTCCTGCAGGTGATGGATAAGCGGTGGATGGAAATGAGTGAAAGGTCAGGCGGTTGTGCTTGTTTTCAGTGATGCGAGGTAAGCGCGCCAGCCACCCAGGTGGGTGATGTCTTCTGCGCCTTGCACGGCATGTGCCTCGCAGACAAAGCCCTGGATGCTGCCGCCGTCCTCCAGCGCCAGCGTGCCTATGCCCAGCGGCGCTGGGATCAGCGCGACGAAAGAGCCGTAGTGCTGCACCGGCATCTCCCAGATTTCCAGCGCAATGCCCGCGCCCTCATTGGGTGCCACGCGCAACAACCCAGGCTTGGGCGGCACCGTGCCCGGCAGGGCATAAAAGCGATAGTCCGGCGCGGTACGTGCCGCGCCGACCAGCCTGGCGCCGCGCGCTGTCAGTTGGCTGTTCAGCGGCATGCCGGAAAGATGCGCGCCCACGACGGCCAGCCTGACAATGCCAGCCGGCTGGATGCCCGGCAAGGCCGCGGGTGCGGGCAATGCTTCGTTCAAGGCGCCCTGAGGCAGGCCGGTGGCATGGTGATAGCGCTGGCCCAGTTCAGCCAGCTGCCAGTCACTGCCCGCCAGTCCTACCAGCGTGATGCCAAAAGGCAGGCCGTCAGGCCGCAGGCTGCTGGGCACGGAGAGGGCCGCATAGTCCAGCAGGTTGACGAAGTTGGTGTACGTGCCCAGGTGGCGGTTCAGCACGACGGGGTCGCGCTGCATGGCCTGCAACGTGTAATGCGTGGGCGCGGTCGGTAACAGCAGCACGTCAATGTCATGCCACATGGCGGCCGCCTGGTGACCCAGTGCTTGCAACTTAGTCTGGGCCGCGAAGAGGTCAGCGGCGCTGTATTGACGGCCGGCGCCGATGATGCTGCGCACCGGTTCGATCACCGCGTCTTCATGCGCGTCGAAGAAATCGCGCACGGCGGTGTAGCGTTCGGCCACCAGCGCGCTTTCATAGAGCAGCGCGGCCGCCTCGGCCAGCGGCGCGAAGTTGATGGCGACGGGCACGCCGCCCAGCGCCTCCATGCGCAAGGTGGCTTCTCCAAAAGCCTGTTCGGCCAGCGCATCGCCATAAAAATTCAGCACCGAGGGCACACCGAAGCGAAAGCCTTTCGGCAAAGCTGAGCTGGCCATCACCAACTGCCGCGAATACGGATCCAGTGGGTCATAGCCCATGGCTGCTTCAAGCACGCGTGCCGCCGTGGCCACGGTGCGCGCGAAGATGGATACGCAGTCCACGCTCTGCGCGGCCGGCACAACACCGCGCGTGCTGATCAGGCCTTTGGAGGGCTTGAGTCCAACGATGTTGTTCAGGCCCGCCGGTACGCGTCCCGAGCCCGCGGTGTCTGTGCCCAGCGCAAAGTCGGCCTGTCCCGTCGCCACCACGTAGGCCGAGCCCGAGCTGGACCCGCCTGATATATAGGCGGAGTTGATCGCATTGGGAACAGCGCCGTAAGGTGAGCGCGTGCCGTTCAGGCCGCAGGCGAACTGGTCCAGGTTGGTTTTTCCCAGCAGCTGCGCACCCGCATCGAGCAGCTTTTGCACCACGGCGGCGTGCGCAACGGGGGTGTATGCGAAGGCAGGGCAGGCAGCAGTGGTGGGCACGCCCGCTACATCGATATTGTCTTTCGCCGCAAATGACAGCCCGGCCAGCGCACCAGCTTGGCCAGGAGGAAAGGACGGCGTCCTTGTAATCCAGGCCTCCGGCGCCCATTGCGGGGTTCCCGCACCCGGAACTGCCGTCACGGCAGAAGAGACGGAAGGCCCGGGAGGCGTCAGCGGTAAAGAGTTATGCACCAATTGAAAGCATCCATACTTGTGTACAAGTTGAGATGCAAGAGCTGTGCCAATTCCGTCTGAATGTTGTTGGCGCACTATTTATAGGGATTCACCAAAAAATCGCATGCTTGAGGTTGTATTAGCTACAAAAATGTCATGGATAAAGCGATTTATCGGTAATTAATCGTGCATGTTGTATCAAATACAGTAGAGGCCATGGAAAAGCCTCGCCCCAATCCGCAGCCCAAGCTTCGCGCCGTGCTGTTTGATGCCTACGGCACGCTGTTTGACGTGTACAGCGTCGGCTTGCTGGCGGAGCAGTTTTTTCCGGGCAAAGGTGAGGCGCTGGGCATCTTGTGGCGCGACAAGCAGATTGAATACACGCGCCTGGTCACTCTCAGCAATGCAGGGGCTCACTACCAACCTTTCTGGGATCTCACGCGCGCCGGCCTGCGTTATGCAGGAAAGCGCCTGGGGCTGGATCTGGGCGGTGGCCGCGAAGAACAGCTCATGAACCAGTACCGCCACCTGTCGGCATTCCCGGAAAACCGGGAGGTGCTGCAAGCGCTGAAGGCGCGCGGCGTCACGACCGGTATCCTGTCCAATGGCGACCCCTCCATGCTGGAGGTGGCCGTCAAGTCGGCGGGGCTGGAAGGCCTGCTGGACCACGTGATCAGCGTGGACAGCATTCGTAAATACAAGACCGCGCCTGAAGCCTACGCGCTCGGGCTGAAAGCCACCGGGCTGGATGCGAAACAGATCGCCTTTGTGAGCTGCAACAGCTGGGACGCGCTGGCGGCTACCTGGTACGGCTACCAGACGCTGTGGGTCAACCGCTACCAGCTGCCGTTTGAAGAGCTGGGCACGCAGCCCGTGCATACCGGCAGCAGCCTGCGCGACGTTCTTTCGCTGCCGCTGCAATGACCCGGTGCCTCCGATTTTTAACCTGAATTTTTGATTTTTTGATTGAAGGGACGACCATGACCACCACAACCCACACGCCACGCACTGCCAGCCACCGCTTGCAGGTCGCGACCACGCTTTACCGTTTCATTGAAAACGAGGTATTGCCGGGCACTGGAGTGGCCGCCGGCGCTTTCTGGAAGGGCTTTGACGCCATCGTGGCCGACCTGGCGCCGAAAAACCTCGCCTTGCTGGCCGAGCGTGACCGCCTGCAGGCAGAAATGGACACCTGGCACAAGGCCAACCCCGGCCCGATCAGCGACATGAAGGCGTACCGCGGCTTTCTGGAAAAAACCGGCTACCTCGTGCCTTCGCCGAAGAAGGTCACCATCACCACTGCCAACGTGGATGCCGAACTCGCCAAACAGGCCGGCCCGCAACTGGTGGTGCCCATCCTGAATGCGCGTTACGCGCTCAATGCTGCCAACGCGCGCTGGGGCAGCCTGTATGACGCACTCTATGGCACCGACGTCATCCCCGAAGACGGCGGCGCCACCAAGGGCAAGGGCTACAACCCTTTGCGCGGCGCCAAAGTGATCGAGTACGCACGCTATGTGCTTGACCGCACCGCGCCCCTGAAGAAGGGCTCGCACATCGATTCGACCGGCTACGCGGTCAAGGGCGGCAAGCTGGTCATCACCCTGAAAGGCGGCAAGACCACGGTGCTGGAAGACGCCAGCCAGTTCATCGGCTACCAGGGCAACGCCTCCGCGCCGTCGTCCGTGCTGCTGCAGCACAACGGCCTGCATATAGACATCCGCATCGACCGCACCACACCCATCGGAAAAACGGATGCCGCCGGTGTGAGCGACCTGGTGGTCGAAGCCGCGCTGTCGACCATCATGGACCTGGAGGATTCCGTGGCCGTGGTGGACGCCGACGACAAGGTGCTGGCCTATCGCAACTGGCTCGGCATCCTGCAGGGCACGTTGACTGAAAGCGTGACGAAAGACGGCAGGACGTTCACGCGCGGCCTGAACCCGGATCGCGAATACACCTCGCCAAAAGGCGCCAAAAGCAAACCCGTGGTGCTGCACGGCCGCTCGCTGATGTTCGTGCGCAATGTCGGCCACCTGATGACCAACCCGGCCGTGCTGTACACCGCAGCCGACGGCAGCACCCAAGAGATTCCGGAAGGCATCCTCGACGCGGTCGTCACCACCGCCATCGCGATCCATGACCTCAAACGCAAGGGCAAGCCTGGCATCAGGAACTCGCGCAAGGGCTCGGTCTACATCGTCAAGCCCAAAATGCACGGCCCGGCCGAAGTCGCCTTTGCCGACGAGCTCTTCAGCCGCGTCGAAAAAATGCTGGGCCTGCCGGGCAGTACGGTCAAGCTCGGCATCATGGACGAAGAGCGCCGCACCAGCGTCAACCTGAAGGCCTGCATCGCAGCAGCCTCCAGCCGTGTGGCTTTCATCAACACCGGTTTCCTGGATCGCACCGGCGATGAAATGCACACGTCCATGCACGCAGGCCCGATGATCCGCAAAGGCAACATGAAAATCAGCGCCTGGCTCAGCGCTTATGAGCGCAGCAACGTGCTGGTAGGGCTGGCCTGCGGGCTGCGCGGGCGCGCCCAGATCGGCAAGGGCATGTGGGCCATGCCGGACCTGATGGCTGACATGCTCAAGGCAAAGATCTCCCATCCGCAAGCCGGCGCCAACACCGCCTGGGTGCCGTCGCCCACCGCTGCGACGCTGCACGCGCTGCACTATCACCAGGTCAACGTGGCTGCGGTGCAGAAGGACATGGAAAAGAAGATCGACCTGCGCTCCGAGATTGCCCGGCTGTTGCCCGAGTTGCTGCAGGTGCCGGTCTCGCCCGACGCGAAGTGGACGCCCGCCGAAATCCAGCAGGAGCTGGACAACAACGCCCAGGGCATCCTCGGCTACGTGGTGCGCTGGATCGACCAGGGCGTCGGTTGCTCCAAGGTGCCGGATATCCACAATGTGGGCTTGATGGAAGACCGCGCCACCCTGCGTATCTCGAGCCAGCACATGGCCAACTGGCTGCTGCACGGCGTGGTGACCAAAGCGCAAATCCAGGAAACCTTTGAGCGCATGGCCGCCGTGGTCGACGGCCAGAACGCCGGGGACCCGCTGTACAAAAAGATGGCAGGCAACTTCGGGACGTCGGCAGCCTACAAGGCGGCCTGCGACCTGGTCTTCAAGGGACTGGAGCAGCCCAGCGGTTACACCGAGCCGTTGCTGCACGCGTGGCGGTTGAAGGTCAAAGCCGGGTCGTAGGTCGCCAGACCCCAGGGGGCGGCGGGTTCTGCGCCCGCCTGTTGCCCCCTTTGTCGCGTCACACGCGTCATGCTGCATTTGCGTGGCCGCTATTGATTTGATAGCTGCTTGCGCTTGTCCGTATTGGGCTGCAGCCTTAATCCCTAACTGGAGGGCGCACAGTGGTGGCGGGCGGCCCCTGTCAATGGCGTGGCCGCCTAGGTCTTTTGATGCGTCTTTTGATGCATTGGTATGGCAGAGGTGTTGCGCCAAACCGACCTTTACAAAGGCCCGTCGATCCCGCCAGAGCGTCCGCTCATCGCCATTCGCGGGATTTAGGGACTGTTTGCGGCCCGTTACCGGCCGGAAGCCTTGTAATTCATATGTATGCATTGGAAACCAAGTGAAACACTTTGCAAGTACTCCAATGAAATCCCGGTTGCCCCTTACCCTAACGTCTCCCCCGTCTCCGGCCACAGAATGGTTGCAAGCTGGCCGGTAAAAAGTGATTAATACCAATTTCCCCGAACTCCCCGATGGCTTCGCAACCTGACGTCCTCCAATCCTGTCTCCAGGCGGCTGCCAAAGCGGCGCGTCCTGCGCTGGAACGGTGCCTTGATGATGCCGTGGCGGGACTGCAGATTGCTGAATCGCAAAGCCAGAAAGTGGCGGAGCGCGACGAACTGGCAGCGGCCTGGCGGGGGCTCCAGCAAAACAAGCTCATCTGGGTGGTGCAATACCCGGCCGACCTGCTGGTGCATTTCAAGGCCAATGTGGCTGTTGCGGCGCAAGCAGTGCGTACGCCGATGGCGTCGCCGGACCAGCTCGCTGCGTCGGCCGCCGCTTCGTCAAGCGCCTTTGCCGCCTTGTCTTATGCCAACTTCGCTCTTGTCGACGACGAGGATGTCTCCCAGGCCATTGAATCGTCCCGGCTGCTCCAGCTGGTTTTGCCGGCGGTTGATCACGTCCTCGCCGAGCTGAACAAGCTGATCAGCACCGTGCAAGGGCTGCCGAATGTGCGCCCGGAACTCAATCCGCTGCGACCGGAAGTGTTTGCCCAAACTTTGCGCGAAATGATCAGCGCAAGCAATGCGAGCCCCGCCATCGTCTCCCTGTGGCTCAGGTATCTCGCCGATCCGCTGGGGCGCGAGCTCAAGCAGGTTTATGAGCGACTGGTCAACCAGCTCGAACTCGCCAATGTGCAGGGCGCCAGCTACCGCGTGCTGCAAACGCCTGCGAGCGCCGCCGGAGGCCACGCCAAGGGAGCCGGCGGGCACCGTGGCCTGGGCTCCGGCAACGGAGGCGGAGGCGCAGGCGCAGGCGGAAGGGGAAATGGAGAGGCCGGTGAATCCGGGCGCCACCAGCCACCCCCGCAATATGCCGACCTCTCCAACTACGAAATCCGGGACGAGTTGTTCCAGGATTTCCTGTTTCATGGCGGCAGCAACGCCCACCACGGGCTGGCGCCGTCCTATTACGAAACCGTCGAGGAAGAGCTGGTCGCCCTGCGGGAGGCGCCCGACTCGTCCGGCGCCCCGTTGGGTGATGCAGAGGGCACGCCTGCGCACGAATACCAGAGCCTGCCGGCGGTAGACCGTCCGCAGCGGATGGTTGATGAACGCAGCCAGCTGAGTCCGCAGCTGTGGGGTTCCTATGCCCGGCCCCGCGAGCGCGCCATCGTCCGGACCCAGCTCAAGAAGGAAGCAAAACAGGTTGGCCAGGTGCTGGGCCTGGAAGTGGTGCGCAAGCTGGTCAACCAGGTCGCGCAAGACCCGCGCCTGCTGGTGCCGGTGCGCGAAGCCATCGTGGCGCTGGAGCCCGCACTGTTGCGCCTGGCCATGGTGGACCCGCGCTTTTTCAGCGATGAAGGCCACGCCGGACGCCGCGTCATGGAGCGCGTGGCCCAGCGCAGCTTCAAGTACAACGACGAATTCAGCCCTGAATTCCTGGCATTTTTTGAACCGGTCACGCGTGCATTTAACGGCCTCAACAATCTGTCGATTGACGATGCCCAGCCGTTCGCGATGGCATTGGCCGAGCTGGAATACGGCTGGGATGAGCAGGACCAGCTCGAATCGGAAAACCGGAACAACGTGCTGCAGGCCCTGCGGTTCGCCGAGGAACGCCAGACGCAGGCCGACCAGATCGCCTTTGAGCTGAGCACGCGCTCGGACCTGGACAAGGTTCCAGGCCTGGTGCTGGATTTCCTGTTCGGCCCCTGGGCGCTCGCCATGGCGCACGCCAGGCTCTCCGATACGCGCAACCAAGTCGATCCGATGGGCTTCGGTTCTGTAGTGCCCGACCTGCTCTGGAGCGTCAAGCGGGAAGTCACGCTGAAGCGTCCGGCCAAACTGATCGAGATGATCCCCAGTCTCCTGGGCAAGCTGCATGAAGGGCTTGAGCTGCTGGGGCAGGACCCGCGCGAAAGCGAGCCCTTCTTTGAGGGCCTGATGATGCTGCATCGGCCCGTGCTCAAGCTGCGCCGCCTCAAAAGCCGGCGTGATGCGGAAGAGTCGGGCGCAGTACCGCTGGAATCCGAAGAAGATACAGCCACACCCGAACAACGGCTGGCCAAGGCCGCCGCGCATCCCTGGCTTGCGCGCGACGATCTGGACGCCGCCGGATTCGAAGACACCCTGCCTACCGTGCCCGGAGAACTCGCCCCGCTCGAGGAAGACGAACCGCCGCCGATAGAACCCATGCAAGCGGCAAATGAGCCCGACTCCAGCCATCCTGAATATCTCGCTGCGGCGGCAGCCTCGGCAAATGCGGTACCGGCCATGGCCCAAAGCGAAGCCGAGCGCTTGCTGCTCAGCCTGCGGTCCGGCCACTGGGTGGATATGTACTCCAGGCGCCGCTGGCTGCGTGCCCAATTGATCTGGGCCAGCACCAAGGGAACGCTTTTCATGTTCGTGAGCCATGGCGGCCAGCCGCATTCGATGACCAAGCGCAGCTGCGAACGGCTGATCCGCGAACGCCTGCTCAGGCCGGTAGACAGCCAGGGCGTGGTGGCTCAGGCCCTTGATGCGGTTGCGTCGGAAGTAGCCACGACCGCGCAGCCGGAATCCCAGCCGTTCTGAAATAATTTCCCGTGCGGGCGGCGCGGCAGCCTCGTATCGCCCGCATGGCGCGAATCACGCATAGTGCCCGTGGGCGCTAACGCCTCACAAGCTCCATGACCTCCTGGCCCGACCTCACACCATTTCCTGCTGCCCCTGTCTCAACGGGCCCCGCAGGATTGCTGCCGCAGGCACATGCACAGCCTTTTGTGCATGACGACGGAAACACCCGCTCACTTCACTTCACGATGGGCGAGCTGCAAAGCCGCATGCTGCTGCACCACCCGTGGCACCTGGAGGTGGACTACACGCTGACCATGATGGGTTTCCTGCTCTTTCGGCCCGCACCGCTGCACATCGGGATGATCGGCCTGGGCGGCGGCTCCCTGGCCAAGTTCTGCCACCGTGAGCTGCCTTCCAGCCGAATGACCGTGCTGGAAATCAATCCGCAGGTGGTGGCGCTGCGGCGTGAATTCCACGTACCGGACGATGACGCGCGGTTTCGCGTGATCGAGGCTGACGGAGCCTTTTTTTTAAAGGCCGGCACACCCCGGTTCGACGTTCTGCTGATCGACGGGTTCGACCACCAGGGTCAGCCGCCAGCCCTGTCGACCCAAGGTTTTTATGACGACTGTTTTTCCGCGCTTTTGCCGGGCGGCGTGCTGGCGGTGAACCTGCACTACGATGACCCGGACTACCCGCTGCTGGCGGGGCGCATTGCGCGCAGCTTTAACGGCAATTTCGCAGAAATTCCTGCCGCAGAAAAAACCAACAGCATTGTGTTTGCCTTCCGCGGAAAGCCTGTGCCAGTGCGCGGGCTTTCCGTGGCGAAAGCCCTGTCCGGACTCGCGGACGACGAGGGCCGGGCCCAGCTCAGGG
Organism: Polaromonas sp. P1_E3; assembly: GCF_056405935.1. Classification (NCBI taxonomy): domain Bacteria; kingdom Pseudomonadati; phylum Pseudomonadota; class Betaproteobacteria; order Burkholderiales; family Comamonadaceae; genus Polaromonas; species Polaromonas sp. P1_E3. The sequence continues at coordinate 24,742 of NZ_JBFUBD010000003.1, read as the reverse complement.
CCGAACTCGGGCGCATCACCTGGCACATGAAAGACCCCGGCGCAGACGACGCCTGACGCAGCGCAGCCATCGCCGCGCCTCAACGCATCCGTGCGGCGCTGGGCCTTGCCGCGCTTACCCCAAGGTGCGGCCTTGTCCGACGGCGGGCAACTCAAATCGCAGGCACCCTGGGGCGTTGCATCTTTCAATGCATGCATTCCGGCCGACCTGCGCCTCACAAACCTGGAGAACTCCATGACCGAAAAAACTGCATCCGTTCACTGGGAGGGCCGAGGCAAAAAAGGCCAGGGTCAGATCAGCACCGATACCGACGCGCTCAAGGCGTATCCCTACGGCTTTGGCAGCCGCTTTGAAGACGACCGCAGCGGTACCAATCCGGAAGAGCTGCTGGGCGCAGCGCACGCCGCTTGCTTCACGATGGCGTTCTCCTTTGCTTGCGACAAAGCCGGCTTCGACACCCGTTCCATCGACACGCGCGCCCGGGTCCGTCTGGTGCCGCAGGGCGATGGTTTCCTGATTGACCGCATCGCCCTGACTTTGGAGGCGGTGATTCCGGACATTGACGAAGCAACATTCCGGGAACTTGCCGAAGGTGCCAAAAAAGCATGCCCGCTTTCCAGGGCGCTCGCCAGCGTTCCCGAAATCACGCTTTCAGCGACCTTGCGGCAATAGCCAGTAACTTCCGGCCCAAGAAGGACACGCGACATGAATCCCCGGACAAATTTTTCTTTTGAGCTTCAGTACCTGGCGCAGTCAGCCGCCACCCAGGACGAGCGCGAAGGCGTCATGGACTCGCTGGGCCCATCCCTGCAGAAGCTGTTTGCCGCAGACGACCCTTCGGCCACCGTGACGGTGAGCGACAGCCACAAAGGAGAGGGCAACAAGATCGTGGAGCTGACAACGACCTTGCAAGACCCCCAGGTCGCTGCAACACTGCAGGCCTTTTCCAGCCGGTACGGCGTGGCCGTGAGCGCGCTGGAATAAGCGGCCCGGCGCAGCGCCCTTAGGCCTGCCAGACGCCGTAACCTGCCTCACGCAGGCCGATGCCAAGCTCCACCTCCATGTCACGCGCTGCGTCGTAGGGCATGGGGTTGTACATGGCGTACAGCTGGGGCAGAAGGCGCAGGCCAAAGTCCCGTGCAAAGCGGTTGGACTGGATCCCGGCCTTGTGTTTGTCAAAGCGTACGTCCGGGTCCAGGCCGGTCATGCCGACATACACAAAGGGCTTGCCCAGCTGGTAGTCGGGGTTGGCCCGGCGAAACCGGGGAATGTCCCAGACTTCAGGCGCCAGTTCGATCACATACACGCTGTAGTGATGGCTTCTTGGAATGGAGGGCATGATTTGCCGATGGGACCGGTAGGAGGGTCCCACTTTAACGCATGCCGATGCGCCGCAATTGCTATCAAATAAGGAGCTGCTTGCGCGCGTCAATATTGGGCTGTAGCCCGTTTCATCTGGAACTAGGGTTGTCCGCCGTTTTGCAGCGGCTGGGCGGCGGCATCTTCTGACACTGCCGTGTCATTTGCTGCGTCCGCATTCGCATCCGGGCTGGGCTCCTGCTGCTCCGGGCGGGGGTCTGTGGTTTGTGCCGGGGCTGCTTCTTCCAGCCAGCTTTTTGAGCTCACCAGCAAATGGATGAAATGCAGTTTTGCCACCACTTCGCGCGGCAGCACGAAAGGATAGAAGTCGGGCTGGCCCATGCTGCGAGACATCTCGTTGAGCATGGTGGTCAGGCGCGTCCAGTGGTTGAGGAAGGCCAGAAACTGTTCCGCGCCGGGATGCTCGGGCTGGTACAACGCATCGATCGTGAAGGGCGTGAACTCCAGGTCAAAGCGGTCGACACTGAGCCCGAAGCTGAGCGCCGTGTCGATCGCGTCGCGCATATGCAGGTAGTGCGCCCAACACTCGGCCCAGTCTTCCCAGGGGTGGGTGCTGGCATAGGCGCTGACAAAGTGCAGCTGCCAGTCGGCCGGCGGCCCTTCGTCGTAGTTGCGTTTGAGGCTGGCCGCATAGTCGGCCGACTCGTCGCCGAAGAGCGCATGGAAGCCCTCGAGCCAGGCCGTGCCATTGATCAGCCTGTCCCAGTAATAGTGGCCAATCTCATGGCGGAAATGGCCCAGCAAGGTGCGATACGGCTCGTGCATGGCCTTGCGCACGGCTTCCCGCTTGGCGTCATCGGCTTCGTCGATGTTGAGCGTGATCAGGCCGGTGTTATGACCGGTCATGACATGCGGGCCGTTCACCGGTGACCGCAGGAAATCGAACATGACACCGCGCTCCAGGTCTTCGCTGATGCGCGAGGCGACCGGCAGCTGCAGAAGGATCAATGACGAGACCAGCCGGCGCTTGGCCAGCTCGACGAGGCCCCACAAGTAGCCGTTGTCCGGCTGGGCCGGATCCGTCAGGTCGGGGATGGTGCGGTTCAGCCGGCAGGCGCGGCACATATCCTGCGGATCCTGCGCTGCAATCAGCCAGTTGCAGGACGCTGGGGTGGACAGGTTCAGGCAGCGCTTGTAAAGCCGTGCTCCCCTTCTTTCCGTTTCGCCGTTTTTGCCCGAATCCTCCGTAGGCGCGTCGGCGGCTTCCTGCGCCTCCTCGGCACGGGCGTTGGCGTGCGGCACATCGTCGGCCGATTCCTGGCCGGGAATCTCTTCAAGAGACGGGGGTTGCGGATTGTCCGGCGGAGCGACGGCCGGCGCGCCAGAGGCTTGCCACTCTTGCCACGTGTCCGGCTGGGGGCCCGGCATCAACGGCAGCAGCAGGCCCTGCTCACAGTCGTAACCGAGCGGCGTACCGCACACCAGGCATTTGCTGTTGCGGAAAAAAACCGGTTGACCACACTGGCAGTGGTAGTTGCGCCCAGCCAGAAGAGGCAGGGGCTGCTCGGTCGGGCTTGAAAAAGGGGAAGCCAAGGAATGCCTGACAAAAACGCGACTGTGAAAGAACTGGACATGGGGCGCTGCAGCCGGATAGCAGCACAGTGAAGTGTCCCATGCATGCGCGGCATGTGGTGTCCCGTGCGGCTTGCGCGCCTGTCAGCGATCGCTGACACCGCTTGACAGCCAACCGCGCGATGCCCCCTGTGGACCCTGCCCTCCTGATTGCTTTTATCATCCATGTATCCCAACCACACGCCAAAGGACACCATGCCCACCTACCACGTTGAAATGATGGAAGGCCGAACCATCGAACAGAAGAAGAAGCTGGTGGAAGCCATCACCCGCGTGAGTGTCGAGATCCTGGGCGGCCAGCCTGATTCCGTAGACATTCTGATTACCGACATCAAGCGCGAAAACTGGGCCACGGGCGGCAAGCTCTGGTCCGAACCGAGAGACTGAGCCGGACGCCCTGCATGACCGCTTCCCTTGCCAGCCTGCAGGCGCGCCACGGACCGCGCTACCGCTGGCTGCTGCTGCTGTCGGTCATGATCGGCACGATGGCCTCCATCATGTCGTCGACCATCGTCAATGTGGCGATTCCCGACATGAGCCACCATTTCACCCTGGGGCAGGAGCGCGCGCAATGGGTGAGTTCGGGTTTCATGGTGGCCATGACGGTTTCCATGCTGACGACACCCTGGCTGCTCGGGCGCTACGGTTATCGCCGTACCTACGTGGGCACCATGCTGCTGTTGGCGGCCGGCGGCGTGGTCGGCGGGTTGTCCAACCATTTCAGCCTGGTGCTTGGCGCGCGCGTGGCCGAAGGGCTGGCGGCGGGCGTTGTGCAGCCGATTCCCGCGATCATCATCATGCGCGCTTTCGGGCCGCATGAGCAGGGACGGGCCAGCGGCCTTTTCGGCATGGGCGTGGTGCTGGCCCCGGCGCTGGGGCCCAGCATAGGCGGCGTGCTGGTAGACCTGTTCGGCTGGCGTTCCATCTTCTTCATGGTGATACCGCTGTGCCTGGTTTCACTGTGGATGGCGTACCGCTATGTGCCGGATTCCGCACCCGGCGGCGTGGCAGCCAACCGCAACGGCGCCATGATCGACTGGCGCGGCCTGCTGCTGGGCGGGGTGGGCACGCTGTGCCTGCTCAACGGCATGGTGGAACTGCACGGTGCGGACCGCATGCAGGCCCTGGTGCTGCTGGGCGCCGCCCTCGCCGCGCTGGCGGCATTTATCTGGTGGCAGCACCGGCTCGCCGCCACCGGCGGTGCGCCGCTGATGAACCTGGCCCTCTTCGGCTACCGCCCGTTTGCCATGGGCAGCATCGTGGCTTTTATTTATGGCACCGCCCTGTTTGGGTCCACCTACCTGCTGCCGGTTTACCTGCAACTGGGGCTGAACCTGTCGGCCTCGCACGTCGGCACTATTTTGCTGCCCGCCGGGCTGGTGCTGGCCGCCACCATTGCAGGCGTGGGCCGGCTGGCCGACAAACACCCGACGTGGCTGCTGGTCAGCACAGGACTGGCGCTGCTGGCGGCCTCGTTCGCGCTGATGCTCACGGTAAGCCTGGCGTCCGGACTCTGGATGCTCGTGATGTGGGCCACGCTGGGGCGTATCGGGCTGGGATTTATCCTGCCTTCACTCAACCTGGGCTCGTTGCGGCCACTGCATGAGCATTTGCTGTCGCAGGGCGCAAGCGCCATCAATTTCCTGCGCATGCTGGGCGGTGCCATCGGCGTGAGCCTTTGCGGCATTGTGCTGGAGTGGCGGCTGGCTGCCCACGGCGACTCACTGGCCAACGCCACCAGCAGCCCGGCACGGCTGGCCGCCTTCAACGAGGCCTTCCTGATGCTGGCCGCGCTTTGCCTTCTGGCCATGGTCGCGGCATGGCAATTGCGCGCTTCTCCCCTTGATCCACTCGCCAACAAGCCGGAAGCCAGCTGATATGTGCCAACTGCTTGGAATGAATTGCAACGCCCCTACGGACGTGACCTTCAGCTTTCGGGGCTTCGCGCAGCGCGGCGGCCACACCGACCACCATGCCGACGGCTGGGGTATCGCGTTCTTTGAAGGGGATGACAGCGTGGCCGATGGCAGCGACCGTGGCCTGCGCCACTTCGTCGACCACCAGCCGGCCTGCAGTTCTCCGGTGGCTGAATTGATCAGCCGCTACCCGATCAAAAGCCGCAACGTCATCTCGCATATCCGCAAGGCCACGCAGGGCCGTGTGGCGCTGGAGAACTGCCACCCCTTTGTGCGCGAACTCTGGGGACGCTACTGGGTGTTTGCGCACAACGGCGACCTGAAGGACTTTGCGCCCCGCCTGCACGGCAGTTTCCGGCCCGTCGGCACCACCGACAGTGAGCGCGCTTTTTGCTGGATCATGCAGGAGCTGGCCAAGTCACACGCAGGGGTTCCCAGCGTGCAGGAGCTGAGCATCACGCTGCGCGAACTGGCGGCGCACATCGCCACCCACGGCACTTTCAACTTCTTGCTCAGCAACGGCCAGGCGTTGTGGGCACACGCTTCCACCAACCTGTATTACGTGGAGCGCAAGCACCCTTTTGCGCATGCGACGCTGAGCGACGAGGACGTGAGCGTGAACTTTGCCGAACACACCAAACCCACCGACCGTGTTGCCGTGGTGGTGACGGCTCCACTCACCACCAACGAAGCCTGGACGGCATTTGCGCCCGGGGAGCTCAAGGTGTTTGAAGGCGGCGCGCTCATCGCTGCCTGACAGCGGCCGAGCATCCCTGCCGCTCCGGCGCGGTGCGGGGTCCAGGCTAGGCTCTTGAGGCGACGAGCGCCGCTTCCAGCGCATCAATGAACATGGCCGCCACGTCAAAGCCGGCCTGGTCGTGGATTTCCTGAAAGCAGGTCGGACTGGTGACGTTGATCTCGGTCACGTAGTCACCGATCACATCGACACCTGCGAGCAACAGGCCGCGTGCCGCCAGCACCGGGCCCAGCGCTTCGGCGATTTCGAAATCGCGCTTTGACAGCGGCTGGGCAACCCCCAGGCCGCCGGCCGCCAGGTTGCCGCGCACCTCGCTGCCCTGGGGGATGCGCGCCAGGCTGAAGGGAACCGGCTTGCCGCCGATGATCAACACGCGCTTGTCGCCCTTGACGATTTCGGGCAAAAACTTCTGCACCATGACGCTTTGCGCGCCGCCCTGGTTCAGTGTCTCGGTGATGCTGCCCAGGTTCAGGCCGTCTTCCTTGACCCGGAAGATACCCATGCCGCCCATGCCATCCAGCGGCTTGAGGATGATGTCCTTGTGCTCGGCATGAAAACGCTTGATGTCGGCGGCGCTGCGCGTGACCAGCGTCGGGCCGCTGAATTGGGCAAATTCGAGGATGGCGAGCTTTTCAGGGTGGTCGCGCAACGCACGCGGCTTGTTGAAGACCCTGGCGCCTTCGCGCTCGGCCTGCTCCAGCAAATGGGTGCTGTAGAAGTATTCGCTGTCAAAAGGCGGGTCCTTGCGCATGACCACCGCATCAAAACCTGCAATGGCTTCGCGGCCGTCGGGCCGCGCAGCATCAGCCGTGAACCAGGCACCCGCGTCGCCCGTCAGCGTGATGTGGCGCACCTGGGCCGTGACTTTCGCGCCGGTCTGCCAGGCCATGTTGGCCGGCTCGCAGGCGCTGATGCGGTGTCCGCGCCGCTGCGCTTCGCGCATCATGGCAAACGTGGTGTCCTTGTAAATCTTGAATGATTCAAGCGGATCGGCGACAAAAAGAAGGTTCATGGTGTGGAGCGTGTCCCTGGGTTTTGCGCGGCCCCGGAACGGGCCTCGCGGCGCTGCTGGCCGTATTGTTGTACAAAGAGCGCCATCGCGCCCGCGACGACGCCCCAAAAGGCCGAGCCCACACCGGCTATTACGACGCCCGACAAGGTAACAAGAAAAGTGATAAGGGCCGCCTCCCGATGGGGCTCATCTTTCATCGCCGTGGCAAGCCCGTTGCCGATGGTGCCCAGCAGTGCCAGGCCGGCAATAGCCAACACCAGCTCTTTCGGGAAGGCCGTGAGCAAGCCGGTAATCGCCGCTCCGAAGGTGCCGATCACGATATAGAGGGCGCCGCAGCAGACGGCCGCGGTGTAGCGTTTGGCCGGGTCTTCGTGCGCTTCCCTGCCCATGCAGATGGCTGCCGTCATGGCGCTCAGGTTGAGGGCGAATGCACCGAACGGCGCCAGGACCAGCGTGGCCAGGCCGCTCAGCGTGATGACCTTGGACACGGGGATACCGCCGTCCAGGCTGTCGGGCCCGTAGCCGGCAGCATGGATGGCCGCCACGCCCGGCAGGTTTTGCGAGGCCATGGTCACCACAAACAGCGGAATGGCCAGGCTGACGGTGGCGGCCAGTGTGAACTCCGGCATCACAAAGACGGGCGCTGCCAGCGAAAAAGCAACTCCTGACCAGGCAAGTTGCCCGCGCGCGGCGGCAAAGACAACAGCCCCGACCAGCGTCAACACCACGGCATAACGCGGCATCAGGCGTTTGCCCAGCAAATAGACCGACAGCATCAACAGCACCAAAGGCAAAGCCGTTTGCGCTGCGGCAAAGGCCTGAATGCCAAAGCGCGCGAGCACGCCCGCCAGCAAGGCCGAGGCAATGGCCACGGGAATGCGGTTCATGAGCTTTTCAAACCAGCCGGTAACGCCAAACAGCGTGATGAGCGCCGCGCTGACCATAAACGCGGCAACCGCCTCTCCCATGGAGAACCCGCCGGCCAGCCCCGCAGCGGCCAGCACCGCCGCACCCGGTGTTGACCAGGCCACCATCACCGGTTTCTTCAGCCATAGCGACGGCACAACAGAGCACACACCCATGCCGATGCCTAGTGCCCACATCCACGAGGCAATCTCCGCAGGGGTGGCGTTGAACGCAAGGGCTGCCTGAAAAACAATGGCAACTGAACTGGTAAAGCCGACCAGGACAGAGACGAAGCCTGCGGTGAAGGCTGCGAGGTTAAGGTCTTTGAAAAATTGCATTCGGAGGATTTTGGCAGGGTTGGCCACGCCCCGATGCTTGAGGCCATCTCTCCTGTTATGTGCGGCGCTTTTCCGCAACCGTGTTTTCTGCGAGTAGGTTTGCTTCGTCCACGTGCTTCTTGCCGAGGCTTGCCGGTGCGGGCATCGAATGACGGGGATCGGAGCTTCCCGCACAAATGTCCCGGACACAACCCCGAAGCCACCGATGCCCCGGATCCGCATCCAGCCGCGGGTGCCAGAGCATCGACACAGTGATCTCCGGTGTGCTGACAGGCAGCGCAAAACTGTGCATTCCGGCACGCAGGTTGCCGGTGTGCCGCTCGGGAACCGTGGCGATCAGGTCTGAGGCCCGGGCAAGGGCCAGGGCTGCCGCGAAGCCGCCGACGATGGTGGCGATCTCCCTCTCCAGTCCGAAAGGGCGCAAGGCTTCATCCACCGGTCCCTTGCCCAGGCCTCGCCGCGACACATCGATGTGCCTGCCGGCGGCGTAGCGGGCGGAGGTGATATCGCCTTCGCCCAGCGGATGCCCCCTGCGTACGACGCCGACAAAACGGTCACGGAACAAGGCCTGCACGCGCAGTTCCGGTGCAGCCGCCTGTCCCACCACGCCAGTTTCCAGGTCAACGAGCCCGTCGCGAAGTGGTGCGCTGTCCTTGTCCAGCTTCTGCACAAAGCACAGGCGCACGCCGGGCGCTTCCCTCGCGACACGCGCAATGAGGTCCGGGCCGAAGTTCTCCACAAAACCTTCGCGCGTGCGCAGCGTGAAGGTCCGGACCAGCTGCTTGAGCCTGAGCCTTTTGGCAGGCCGCAACACGGCTTGTGCCTCCTGTACAAGCTGGCTGACCCGTTCGCGCAGTTCGGTGGCCCGCGGTGTGGGAACGAGGCCGCGGCCTGCCCTGACCAGCAACGGGTCGCCCGTCGTTTCGCGCAGCCGCGCCAGCGCCCGGCTCATCGCAGACGGGCTCAGCCGCAGGCGCCGTGCCGCGCCCGCCACGCTGCCTTCGGCGAGCAGTACATCCAGGGTGACAAGCAGGTTGAAATCGGGGGTAGCCATGCATCGACCTTACCGCAATTTGACGGTGACATGGCGTTAAACGCATTCATAAAGTGCAAATGGTGCGTCTTCCGCCATGACAGGCAAAGAACTACGCTTCAGACAGCTCCATACAGGGTGCTGCCCCTCTCCGCCAAAACCGACCGACCCTTTCTCTGGACCCATCTTGACCACTTCCCACATACCTACGCACTTGCCCGGAAAAGCCGACGCCGCTCCGGCGCCGTCCCCATCTGTGCGGTGGGTGCTCGCCAGCCTCTCGCTATCGATGCTGCTGTCCTCGCTTGGCACCAGCAGCGCCAATGTAGGCTTGCCGACACTGGCACAGGCATTCAACGCGTCCTTTCAGCAAGTGCAATGGGTCGTCCTCGCTTACCTGCTTTCCATCACCGCCCTGATCGTCGGTGCCGGACGGCTGGGAGACCTCGTAGGCCGCAAGCGCCTGTTGCTCGGCGGCATCCTCCTGTTTTCGGTGGGATCCGTTCTGTGCGGTATCGCGCCGGCGCTCTGGCTGCTGATCACCGCCCGTGCGGTGCAGGGCCTGGGGGCGGCCGTGATGATGGCGCTCACCATGGCGTTTGTGGGCGAGGCAGTGCCAAAGGCCAGGACTGGCAGCGCCATGGGGCTGCTCGGAACGATGTCCGCGGTCGGCACCGCGCTGGGGCCTTCGCTGGGCGGGGCCCTGATTGCCGTGTCGGGCTGGCGTGCGATTTTCCTGGTCAATGTGCCGCTGGGTATCCTGGCTTTTGCCCTGTCCTGGCGCTACCTTCCCGTTGACCTCAAGAAGCCGGAAATGATTCGTCCGCGCTTTGACTATCTGGGCACGTTGCTGCTGGCCCTGACACTCGCGGCTTATGCTCTTGCCATGACCATGGGGCGCGGCAATTTCGGTCTGTTCAATGTGGCGCTGCTGGCAGCGGCTGCGCTGGGCACCGGCCTCTTTGCGTTGGTCGAGTCGAAAGCGAAGTCCCCTTTGGTCCGGCTCGCGGTGTTCCGCAATCCCGGTTTGCGCGCCAGCCTCCTGATGAACTCGCTCGTTGCGACGGTCATGATGGCGACGCTGGTGGTCGGGCCGTTCTACCTGTCCCGTGCGCTCGGGCTCAACGCAGCGCTGGTGGGCATCGTCATGTCGGTCGGTCCCGTGATTTCCGCATTGAGTGGCGTTCCGGCCGGCCGCATGGTGGACCGCCTGGGTGCGCCGTTCATGGCCCTCGCGGGACTGATCGCCGTGGCCGCCGGCGCAGGGGCGCTGGCCGTGCTTCCGGCCGTGTTCGGTGTTGCGGGCTACCTGGTTGCCCTCTTTATCCTGACCCCGGGCTATCAGCTGTTCCAGGCCGCCAACAACACGGCTGTCATGACGGACATCTCTTCGGACGAGCGCGGGGTCATTTCCGGCATGCTCAACCTCTCGCGCAATCTGGGGCTCATGACAGGTGCCTCCGCGATGGGCGCCGTGTTCGCGTTCGCATCGGCGGCCACCGACGTCACGGCGGCGAGTGCCGGGGCCGTCGCTACCGGCATGCAGGCCACGTTCGCGGTTGCGGCGGTGCTGGCTGCCATTGCGATCGTCCTCGCCGCCAGGGGCTGCGTGCGCGAAAAATCCAGGCTCAGCCGGTAACTTTCTCCTCTTTTGTCACCAGCCAGATCCCGTAACAAACCAGCAACAAGGCCAGGCCGTTTTTCCACTCCAGGAAGCGCTCATCCAGAAACACCGCCGACAGCAGTGTCCCAAAAATCGGCACCATGAAATTGAACACCGTGATCATGCTCACGCGGTTGTACTTCAGCAAGATCGTCCATAGCGAAAATGCTGCGGAAGACAGCACCACAAGGTAAATCATCAGCAAGGTGGACTGAAGCGTGAAACCGGTCAAGGTTCCGCCGGTGGCAACACCGATAAGCAGCAGGGCCAGGCCGCCAATGGCCAGCTGCCAGCCCGTCAGCACCACCGAGTCCACACGCTGTGACACTTTTTTGCCATAGATGCTGGCGGCCGACAGCACAAAGGCTGCGATCACCACAAAGCCTTCTCCGAGCAGCGTGAAGTCAAACGTCAGCAGGCCTTCACTGAAGTTCACCACCATCACGCCGGCAAAACCCACCACGCAGCCCAGCACCTTGTTGAAACTGAGCCGGTCGTTCTTGTAGATGTAGTGCGCCAGCAGCACGCTGAAGAAGGTGCCCGTTGCATTCATGATCGAGCTCTTCACGCCGGTGGCGTACGCCAGGCCGATGTAGAAGAACACGTACTGCAGGCTCGTCTGCGTAAGTCCCACCAGCGTCACCTGTCCGAAGGTGCGGCGGTCCAGCTGGAACACCGGCTTCTTGCTGATGACCGCAAACACTAGCAGCACCAGGCCGGCAAAAATAAAGCGCCAGCCAGCAAACACCAGCTTGGAGGGAATATCGTTGGCGGCAATATGAAACAGCGCATAGCCGTTCTTGATGGCCGGGTAGGCGCTGCCCCAGAGCAGGCAGCACAGTGAGGCCAGCAGGAAAACCACTTTGCGCTGGGTGAAAAAGGTGGAGCTGTTCAAAACCGAGTTTCTCGAAAAAAATGGCGCCCCGCGCGGTGGGCACCTTGACGCGGCGATCAGAGCAGGCGTGCGAGGTAGCGCCCGGTGTGGCTGGCTGGGTTGACCGCGATGTCTTCGGGCGTACCCACGCCTACTACCGTGCCGCCACCCGCGCCGCCTTCCGGACCCATGTCGATCAGCCAGTCGGCCGTCTTGATGACGTCCAGGTTGTGCTCGATCACCACAATCGTGTTGCCTGCATCGCGCAGCTGGTGCAGGACCTTGAGCAGCAGGTCGATGTCGGCAAAGTGCAGGCCGGTCGTCGGTTCATCGAGGATGTACAGCGTACGGCCGGTGTCGCGTTTGCTCAATTCCAGTGCAAGCTTCACGCGCTGCGCTTCGCCACCCGAAAGCGTGGTCGCGGCCTGGCCCAGCTTGATATAGGACAGGCCCACGTCAAGCAGAGTGTGCAGTTTGCGGGCAATCGTGGGCACGGCCTTAAAGAACTCGGCGGCTACCTCGACGGTCAGGTCCAGGATCTGCGCGATGTTTTTGCCCTTGTACTGCACTTCAAGCGTTTCGCGGTTGTAGCGCATGCCTTTGCAGACATCGCAGGGCACATACACGTCGGGAAGGAAGTGCATCTCGACCTTGACGACGCCGTCGCCCTGGCAGGCTTCGCAACGGCCGCCGGCCACATTGAAGCTGAAGCGGCCGGCGCCATAGCCGCGCTCGCGCGCCGTGTTCATCTCAGCCATCAGCTCGCGGATGGGTGTGAACAGGCCGGTATAGGTCGCCGGGTTGCTGCGCGGCGTGCGGCCGATGGGCGACTGGTCAACATTGATGACCTTGTCGAAATGCTCGATGCCTTCAATCGCTTCGTGTGGCGCGGGCTCTTCATGGGCGCGGTACAGCGTGCGCGCCACGGCGGTGTATAGCGTGTCGTTGACCAGTGTCGATTTGCCGGAGCCCGATACCCCGGTCACGCAGGTCAGCAGCCCCACCGGGAATTCCACGCTCACGCCTTTGAGGTTATGGCCGGTGGCGTTGATCACGCGCAACGCCTGCATGTCGCCCAGCGTGGCCTGATGAATGGCTTCACGCGCGGCACGGCGTTCTGCGGCCGGGCTTTGCGGAAAGCGTGAGGCTTTTTTCTTCTCAGCCGTTTCCACGGCCTTCACCGTCGGCAGCCAGGGTGTGCGGCGTTTGGGAACGGCGATCTTCAAGGTCTGCGCGAGGTATTTGCCCGTCAGTGAATCGGGGTGGTTCTTCACCTCGTCAAAGGTGCCCTGGGCCATCACGCGCCCGCCGTGGATGCCGGCGCCCGGCCCCATGTCGATCACATGGTCGGCCGCGCGGATCATGTCCTCGTCGTGCTCGACCACCAGCACGCTGTTGCCGATGTCGCGCAAATGCTTGAGCGTGCCGATCAGGCGGTCGTTGTCTCGCTGGTGCAGGCCAATGCTGGGCTCGTCGAGCACATACATCACGCCCGTCAGGCCGGAGCCGATCTGCGAGGCCAGGCGGATGCGCTGGGATTCGCCGCCTGACAGTGTCTCGGCGCTGCGGTCCAGGCTGAGGTAATTGAGGCCCACGTCGTTGAGGAATTTCAGGCGCAGGCCGATTTCACGCACCACCTTGGCCGCAATTTCGGCCTTGGCGCCCTGCATTTTCAGCGCGTTGAAGTACTCGAAGCTTTCACGCAGTGTGGAATGGCTGATTTCATAAATCGCCTTGCGCTGGGGCTGGTTGCCGCCGCGCACTGATGCATCGCTGGCGTCTTCGGGCGCGCTGACCAGGTACACGTGGCGCGCCTCGGTGCGCAGGCGCGTTCCTTCGCAGTCAGGACAGGGCTGTACGCTGCGGTAGCGGGCCAGCTCCTCGCGCACGGCGGCGGAGTCGGTTTCGCGGTAACGCCGTTCAAAGTTAGTGATGACGCCTTCGAACGGATGCTTCTTCGCGATCTTCTTTCCGGCGAAATTGCCCGAGTCCATCACATAGCTGAACTTGATTTCTTCCTCGCCCGAGCCATACAGAACCACTTGCCGCACGTTGTCGGGCAGGTTTTCAAAGGCGGCGTCGATGTCGAATTTGTAGTGCTTTGCCAGGCTCTCCAGCATTGAGAAGTAGTAGCCATTGCGGCGGTCCCAACCCTTGACCGCGCCACTCGCCAGGCTCAGCGATGGGAAAGCCACCACGCGTGCCGGGTCGAAAAATTCCATGTGGCCCAGGCCGTCACAGGTGGGGCAGGCGCCGACGGGCGAATTGAACGAGAAGAGCCGCGGCTCCATTTCGCTCAGGGAATAGTCACAGACCGGGCAGGAAAACTTCGCGCTGAAGAGATGCTCTTTGCCGGTGTCCATTTCCATGGCAATCGCCTTGCCGTCGGCCAGCCGCAGCGCCGCTTCAAAGCTTTCGGCCAGGCGCTGCTGCAGGTCCGCGCGCACCTTGATGCGGTCAATTACCACATCGACATTGTGTTTTTCGGTTTTCTTCAGCTTGGGCAGATCGTCGTATTCATACGCCGTGCCGTCAACGCGAAAGCGCACATAGCCTTGCGACTGCATCTCTGCAAACACGTCGACGAATTCGCCCTTGCGGTCGCGCGCCACCGGCGCCAGGATCATCAGCTTGGTGTCTTCCGGCAGCGCCAGCGCCGTGTCGACCATCTCGCTGACGCTTTGGGCCTGCAGCGGCAGGTCGTGGTTCGGGCAATAGGGCGTGCCGGCCCGCGCGAACAGCAGGCGCAGGTAATCGTGGATTTCAGTAACAGTGCCCACGGTGGAACGCGGGTTGTGCGAGGTCGCTTTTTGCTCGATGGAAATCGCGGGCGACAGGCCTTCGATCATGTCAACGTCGGGCTTGTCCATCAGCTGCAAAAACTGGCGGGCGTAGGTGGAAAGGCTTTCGACGTAGCGGCGTTGGCCTTCGGCATACAGCGTGTCAAAGGCGAGAGACGACTTGCCCGAACCGCTCAGCCCGGTGATCACCACCAGCTGGTTACGCGGAATATCGAGATCGATATTTTTGAGGTTGTGCGTGCGCGCCCCCCGGATGCTGATCCGCTGAGCCGCAAGCGCTTTGGCAAGGTATTTGCTGTCGTCAGGAGAGTTCAAGATGTGCCAGCCGCAAAACTCTCCATCATAGTCCGAAGCACCGTTTCAAGCACAATAGCCGGTTAGGCAAGCCGGGTGCGGCCGGGGCTGGCCGAGCCCAAGTCGGTCAATCCCGGGTTATTGCCCTGTTTTGGAGCTTTTTTAGCTGTTTTGGCCGTTTTCCCCCTTTTTAACTTCCCTTGACTGCGCCTAAAGCCCCCATGTCGTTCCCCATGACCGCTACCGAGCGGCGCGCCAGCGCTTCGCTGGCTTCAATCTTTGCGCTGCGCATGCTCGGCCTCTTTTTGGTGCTGCCAGTGTTTGCGCTGGAGGCGGCCAAATATCCGGGGGGCGACGATCCAGCACGCATCGGTTTGGCCATGGGCATTTACGGACTTACGCAGGGGCTGTTGCAGATCCCCTTCGGCATCGCTTCCGACTGGTGGGGCCGAAAACCGGTGATCATTTCCGGCCTGCTTTTATTTGCCCTGGGCAGTTTTATCGCAGTCTGGGCCCCCGATCTGAACTGGCTGGTCGCTGGCCGCGCGCTGCAGGGCGCAGGCGCCATTTCGGCCGCTGTCACCGCGCTGCTGGCCGATTCCACGCGCGATGAGGTGCGCACCAAAGCCATGGCGCTGGTGGGCGGCAGCATCGCGCTGATGTTCGCGCTCTCGCTGCTCGTCGCGCCGTTGCTCGCGGCCTATATCGGCCTGCACGGCCTGTTCGCCCTGACCGGCGCGCTGGCCCTGGCCGGCATCGCGGTGGTCGCCTGGTGGGTGCCGCCCGAGCCGTTGGAACATGCGAGCCGCCCTCGCGGCAGCCTGCCCGAAGTCCTGAAAGACCCCGCCTTGCTGCGGCTGGATTTCGGGGTGTTCGTGCTGCATGCGGTGCAACTGGCCATGTGGGTGGCGATTCCGGCGCTGCTGGTGACTGCCGGACTGGACAAGGCCGGCCACTGGCAGGTCTACCTGCCGGCGGTGCTGGCCTCATTTGTCGTGATGGGCGCGGTGCTGTTCCCGCTGGAGCGCCGCGGCTACCTGCGGGCGGTGTTCCTGGGTGCCGTGGTCCTGATCCTTGTGGTGCAGCTGGGGCTGCTGTGGGTGGCCTCATCGGGCCCGGTGCCGCACGGCCTGGGCGCACTGGCCGCCTTGCTGTTCCTGTTTTTCTGTGGTTTCAACGTGCTGGAGGCCACCCAGCCCAGCCTGGCCTCCCGGCTCGCGCCGGCGCATGCGCGCGGCGCGGCCCTGGGGGTGTACAACACCCTGCAATCGCTGGGGTTTTTTGCCGGCGGGGCCGTCGGCGGCTGGGTCACCAAAATGCACGGTGCCCCAGGGCTTTTTGGGGTGTGCGGCGCCCTGATGCTGGCCTGGCTCCTGGTGGCCTGGCCCATGCGGGCACCCGGGCGGCAGGCGACTGCGGCCGTCCCGGGTGGCGATGCTTTGCCGGGCCGGCCAGTTAAACTGTGAGTTATTCATAAATAGCAGGGCCCCGCTCTGTAGATCAGCTCAGGAGAACCCTTCATGGCATCCGTCAATAAAGTCATCGTCGTCGGCAACTTGGGCCGCGACCCCGAAATGCGCAGCTTCCCGAGCGGCGACCAGGTCGCCAATGTCACCATCGCCACCACCGACAAGTGGAAGGACAAGCAGACCGGTGAAATGAAGGAGGCCACCGAGTGGCACCGCGTGGTGTTCAATGGCCGCCTGGCGGAAATCGTCGGCCAGTACCTGCGCAAGGGCTCGCAGGTCTATGTCGAAGGCAGCCTGCGCACGCGCAAGTGGACCGACAAGGATGGCCAGGAAAAGTACACCACCGAAATCCGCGCCGACCAGATGCAGATGCTCGGCAGCCGCCAGGGCATGGGCGGCCCCGGCAGTGACGACGGTGGCGGTTACGAAGCGCCGCGCCAGTCCGCACCTGCGGCACGCCCGCAAGCCGCTGCACCGCGGCCCGCCCCTGCAGCCAAGGCCGCCAGCGGCTTTGACGACATGGACGACGATATCCCGTTCTAAATACGGGAAGTCTTGGTCGATAGCGGCCCGCTCTTCGCAAGGAGAGTGGGCTTTTTGTTTGCAGGCGTCCGGATTGTCAGCTCATCGCCTGACGGACAAGCAGCGTATCTGTGAACTGCTCAAAGGCCACGACCTTTCCGTCCTGCAGGTGCCAGACGTGGGCCACACGGGCCTGCATGGCTTTGCCCGTGGCGCGGTAAGTGCCGTAGTAGCTTCCCATACCGATGATGTGGTCGCCGGCGTCGATGAGGCTTTGCAGTTCGAAGCGATAGCCGATCCAGTCCCGGCCCAGCACGGCAAAGACGTTGTCGACAACCGCTTGCGGCCCGACCCAGGTGCCCGCGCAGGGGAAGCCCGCCATCTCGGTCCAGCGCACCTGCGGTGAAACATGGGCCATCATTTCGTCGATGTTTCCCTGGCCCGACGCCGTGTAGTGGGCACGGACGATGTCGAGATTCGACATCATGGCTTCAGCCCCACTTCATCTCGCCTTTGGCGACCTTGGCGCCGATTTGCAGCGCCACGCCCATGCCGGCGTTCGGGTAACGCTTGGTCATCGCCGCGATGAGGGCGGCGCTGTCCGCGGCCTTGGCCAGCTCTTCCTCGAAAGCCACAAGATAGTCGCGGGTGTATTTGATCGCGCTTGCATCCACCGCCGCCGTGACCGCCATGTGGCCGGGGACGACCACGGCGGGTTTGCGCGCGGCCATGGCGTCAAGCGCCTTCACCCATGCGGCACGGCCTTCGGCGCCCTGCGTGTCGGCGGTCCATACGTGAACGCCGGAGAACAGCAGCACGCCGCCGAAGATGGCGTTCAGCGAAGGCACCCAGATGTAGCGTCGGTTGGCGAGGCCGGCGGCGTCGGCGATCTCGAGGGTCTGGCCTTCCAGGGTGAGGCTACGGCCGTCAAAGGCTTCGGGCATCACGATGTCCGCCAGCGCCTGCGGACCGTTTTCCTTGAGCTGCGGGCCCCAGGTGGCCAGTTTCTTTTCCACGTTGCCCTTGATGGCCGCGATCGTGGCCGGTGCCGCGATCACCTTGGCTTCGGGAAACGCCGCCTTGATGGGCGCCAGGCTGAAGTAGTAGTCAGGATCACTCTGGCTGATGTAGATGGTCGTGAGCTTTTTCCCGGTGGCCTTGATGGCTTCGGCCAGCGCCTTGCCGTCGGGAAGCGTGAAGCCCCCGTCGATCAGGACGGCTTCACGCTCGCCGGAGATCAGTACCGGGGCACGGAAGAATCCGTGCTCGCCGGCGGGGAAATGTTTCCAGGTCAGGTTGGTATTGGCAGCCATAGCGCTTTTCACTCCTAGGATGGCCGTCGCGACAGCCGCGCCGGCTACAGTTTTGATTGCTTCTCTTCGTGTTGTCATGGTTTTTCTTCCTAGCGGTTAATTCAAAAGGGATGCGGAGATGGGCAGGGGCTGCGGCCGGTATCAGGCAGCTTCCAGTTCGCCGACCAGCGCGCGCGGGTTGGAATAAAAATCGGCGTGGTTCACGACCCAGCGCCGGGCGCCCGATTCGACCACCAGGGTGGGCACGCCACGCGCGCTGAACTCCTGCATCAAGGCCCGAGCGCGATCCATGCGGGTCTGGTTGGCCGCGAGTAAATCTTCATCGTGCTGCGCCACCCTTGCGGCGGCCTGTTCGAGGCCGAGCCCGCGCAGGACGCCGGCCAGTGTTGCCAATGAGGTCGTGTCCTTGCCGTCCACGTAGCGCGCACTCTGTATTGCCTTGAGGGCTTCCAGTTCCCTGGTCGGCGCTGTCAATGACACGGCAGTCAGCGCCACCGTGGCGGGGCCGCTGTCAAACAGCCGCTGGCGATCTCCGAGAACCCGCTCCCGATACTGCTCGGTGAAACGTTGTCCCGTCAGGCGCTCGATGCGCTGGTCGTTGGACCAGGCATAGGCGGCGAACTCACCGGTCATGGGCCGTGCGCCCCCGCCAGCGAACAGCCCGGTGGGCAGCAATTCGATATGGACAGCGGGAACTTCGCGCAATGCCGAGAGTGCCGGTATGGCGCCGTAGCACCAGCCGCACAGCGGGTCGAACAGGTAATGGAGGGTCGTGGTCATGAGGTCTTCTTGGTGTTCTGTTGTGGTTTTGCTCACTGGCTTTGATCGTAGGCACTATGCATTGACTGTTAAAGACGTATCTGATAAACACAATGTATGCTTAAAGTAAACAATC
Organism: Polaromonas sp. P1_E3; assembly: GCF_056405935.1. Lineage (NCBI taxonomy): Bacteria > Pseudomonadati > Pseudomonadota > Betaproteobacteria > Burkholderiales > Comamonadaceae > Polaromonas > Polaromonas sp. P1_E3. The sequence continues at coordinate 5,997 of NZ_JBFUBD010000003.1, read as the reverse complement.
AAGATGAAGGCGGCCTCGGGGGGCTGGGAAACCTGAGGCGCCTGGCCTACTTCGCGGCGGTAGTGGAAACTGGCTCCTTCACTGCGGCGGCGGACCGTCTGGGGATCACCAAGGCGGTGGTCAGCCAGCAGGTTGCCCGGCTGGAGCGCGAATTCCGGACATCGCTGCTCGTCCGCACCACACGCAAGGTGCAGCCCACCGAACAGGGCCAGGCCTTCTACCTGCGCTGCGCGCTGATCCTGCGCGAAGCCGGAGATGCTTTCGACGACCTGGCTGAAACCTCGGCGGAGCCTTCCGGCATGCTGCGGCTCACCGCGCCTTTCGACTATGGTGTCGGCGTGGTGGTGCCGGCCATCGCCGCCTTTACCCGGCGCTATCCTGCGTGCAAGGTCGATGCCGCCCTTACCGACCAGACGCTGGACCTCATGTCGGGCAACATCGAACTGGCGATCCGTGTCGGCTGGCTCGCGGAAACCAGCCTGCAGGCGCGAAAAATCGGTTCTTTCCGGCAACTGCTCGTGGCGTCGCCGACCATGAAGCCCCAAGTGGCGCGGTTGACCGGCCCGCAAGACATCGCCGGCCTTCCCTTCATCGCCAACACCGCGCTTCGCGACCACCTGACGTGGAGTTTCTCGCTCAACGAGGGAGAGCGCCAGGCCGTGAGCGTGCAGGCCTCGATTTTTCTCGACGCCACGCTTGCCGTGCGCGAAGCCGTGTTCCAGGGCGCGGGGCTTTCGGTGCTGCCGGACTATGCGGTAGCGGGTGATCTTGCGGCCGGCCGTCTCATCCAGGTGCTGCCACAGTGGCATCTGCCTTCGGGCGGTATCCACGCGGTTTTTCCGGCTGCGCGCTTTCGACCCGCGAAGGTCCGTGCCTTTGTCGACTTGCTGGCAGACAGGGAACAACAACGGCAGGCCATCAGCGCGTCAAATGAAAGCTGACGCCCGGCCTGGCGCGTGGTCGACCTGGCGACGATACCCCGCTCCGAGGATTTGCTATTATTTTGATAGCTACTCGCGCACGTTAGTCATGCCCTGCAGCTATTTTTCGTTTAAACCTGCGCCGAAGGTGAGTCGCGGACGACCAGGACAGGCACCGGCGCCAGCCTCAGGATCTGTTCGGCGCCACTGCCCAGCAGCACCCGCCCCAGGCCGCGCCGGCCGTGGGAGCCGACCACAATGAGATCGGCATTCCAGAGCCTGGCCGCCTCGGCCACCGACTCTCCCAGGCGTTTGCCCGGCTCATCGCAAAGTACCTGGCTTGCCGTGACGCCGGCTGACCCGGCGATGGCCGTGGCGTCCGTCAGGACCTTGGCGCCGCTTTCGCGCATCATGCCAACCAGATCGGCCGACCAGGTGCCATAGGGGTCGACTCCACCCAGGTAGGCTGCCTCATTGAAGGCGTGCAGCAGCCGTACGCTGGCGCTGGTCTCGCGCGCCATCGCCAGACCGGCGACAAGGGCCTTGTTGGAGGTGTCGCTGCCATCCACGGGAATCAGGATTCGCTTGAACATGGTCAATGCCTCATGTGAGTTGAAACGTTATCCATGGTGGCTTTTTTTTGGAGCCGCATGTTGATGCGGGTCAAATGTGGACAGATTCGTGGCGGACGGCAGGGCTTCCAGCCGCAGTCAATCGATTTGCTGCGTTTCACGCACTGGCCGCAATAACCGGGTCCTGGCCCGCGGTGTCTCCGTGGGGGCTGACCTCGGTACCGGCGCGGCCCGCCAGCATCTCCTCGATCTGGGCCAGTGAGCCTATCAGCGCCTTCTTGCCGGTCTTTGACACAAAGCCGGTAGCAGCCTGCACTTTGGGGCCCATGGAGCCTGCGGGGAAGCTATGGCTCAGCAGTTCCTCCGGCCTCACCTTGCCAACGGCGCGCTGCGACGGCGTTCCCCAATCAAGATAGACCGCATCCACGTCAGTGGCAATCACCAGGCAGTCGGCCCCCAGTTCCTGCGCGAGCAGGGCGCCCGTCAGGTCCTTGTCGATCACGGCGTCGATGCCTTGAAGAGAACGCCCGTCGGCAGCGCGCACCACCGGGATGCCGCCACCACCCGCCGCGATCACCACCGCCTCATGCTGCAGCAGCCAGCGGATCGGGTCCATGCCCAGCACACATGTTGGGAGAGGCGAAGCCACGACGCGCCTGAAGCCTGCCCCGTCCGGCGCAACATGCCAGTGCATGGCTTGTTCAAGCCGTTCGCCTTCCTCCTTCGTATAAACAGGCCCTATGGGTTTGTTGGGCCTCCCGAAAGCCGGGTCGGCCGGATCGGCTTCCACGCGCGTGAGCAGGGTGACCACGGGGCGCCGGGGTGGAAGGTGGTTGGCAAGTTCCTGCTCCAGCAGGTAGCCGATCATGCCTTCGGTTTGTGCGCCCAGGATATCGAGTGGATAGGGCGCCACTGCCGCGTAGGCCGAGTTCTGCAGGGCCAGCAGGCCTATTTGCGGCCCGTTGCCGTGCGTCACCACCAATTCATGCTGCAGTGCGACGCGGGCCAATTGGGCCGCCACGCCCTGGATGTTTTCCAGCAGGTGCTGCGCGCTGAGTGACTGGCCCCGGCGCAGCAAGGCATTGCCGCCCAGCGCCACGACCAGCTTCATGCGAGGGTGGCCACGAGCACGGCCTTGATGGTGTGCATACGGTTTTCCGCCTGCGTAAACACAATGGACGCATCGGACTCGAAGACCTCATCGGTCACTTCGATTTCGCGGAGCCCATAGCGCTCGTGGATTTGGCGCCCCACCTCGGTATCCAAGTTGTGAAAGGCCGGCAGGCAATGCATGAAGCGGGTCCTCGGCTTGCCGGTGGCCTTCATCAGGGCGCTGTTGACCTGGAAGGGCAGCAGTTGCTCGATGCGCAGTTTCCAGGTGTCGTCGGGCTCACCCATGGACACCCAGACGTCGGTGTAGAGAAAGTCCGCGCCCTTGACCGCTTCGGTTGGATCGTTGCTGAGGGTGATGCGCGCGCCTGTTGTCCTTGCCAGTTCGCGCATTTCGCTCACCAGCGCGGGCGGTGGCATCAGCGCGGAGGGTGCGGCGATACGAACGTCCATGCCCATCTGCGTGCCGCCCACCAGCAGCGAGCAACCCATGTTGAAGCGGGCGTCGCCCAGGTAGCAAAAGGACAGTTCGTGCAGCGGCTTTTCGCCGAACTCCTGCATCGTCAGCAGGTCTGCCAGCACCTGGGTCGGGTGCGACTCATCCGTGAGCCCGTTCCAGACGGGGACGTGCGAGAAACGCGCGATTTCTTCCACCACCGTCTGGTGAAAACCCCGGTACTCAATGCCGTCGTACAGCCTGCCAAGTACGCGAGCCGTATCCTTGAGAGACTCCTTGTGCCCCAGCTGTGAGCTGACCGGGTCGATGTAGGTCACGTGGCCGCCCTGGTCGTGCACGGCGACTTCGAAGGCGCAGCGCGTGCGGGTGGAGGCTTTCTCGAAAATCAGCGCGATGTTTTTCCCCCTCAGGCGGGCGAGTTCATTGCCCGCGTATTTGGAGCGCTTGAGCTCGGCGGCCAGGTCCAGCAGGAAACGGATGTCCCGCGGGGAGAAATCCTTGAGGTCCAGCAGGCTGCGGTTGTGAAGGTTGAAGCTCATGAATGGCCGTCTTTCGTGGATGCCTCAATGGCGGGAAAGGATCAGGCCGCGTCGCGCTCAATCGGGCAGGACATGCAGTGGCTGCCGCCGCGGCCGCGCCCCAGCTCACCGCTGGGGATGGTGATGACTTCGACGCCGGCCTTGCGCAGCAAGGTGTTGGTGTGGGTATTGCGGTTGTAGGCCATGACCACGCCGGGCGACAGTGCCAGCACGTTGTTGCCGTCGTCCCACTGTTCGCGCTCGGCTTCATAGGCATTGCCGCCGGTGGCGACAACGCGCAGTTTCGCAATGCCCAGCGCCTGGGCGAGCACGTCAAGAAAGGGTCCGGTTTCCGCCCTGACGTCCAGTGCACCAAGTGCATCGCCGGGTCTGAGGCTGAACACGCGCACGGCCTGCACGATCTCCGGGAACACCGTCACTAGGTCGCGGTCGCAAAAAGTCAGCACCGTGTCCAGGTGCATGGCCCCGCGCGACTTGGGCAGCTGGGCGGCCAGCACCCGGGTCGCCGCGCCGCGGGCAAACAGGCTGCGCGCCAGCTGGCTCACGGCCTGCGGCGAGGTCCGCTCGCCCATGCCGACCAGCACCAGCCCATTGCCCAGGGGCATCACATCGCCGCCTTCGAGCGAGGCCTGCGCGTGCGGCTGGCCGGGGTCGCCCCACCACTCGGCGACCTTGCCGGCGAACGCTGGGTGAAAACGGTAGACGGCCGCCATGAGCAGGGTTTCCTGCCGGCGTGCGGGCCAGTACATGGCGCCCAGCACCACGCCGTCGCCTATCCAGCAACTGCTGTCGCGCGTGAACAGCGTATTGGGAAGGGCGGGCAACAGCAGGTCGGAGGCGCTTGCGCATGCGGCCGTGAGACCCGGTAGCTTGAAGGGCAGGTCCGCCGGTGTCAGCCCCCCAATCAGGAATTCGGCCAGGCGGGCGGACGGCAGTTCTTGCAGCCAGGGCCGCAGCACGGCAGCGGCCTGCAGGTCGATGCCGGTCAGCTTGCGGTCCAGCAGCCAGTCGCGCACCGCCGGGTCGCTGACCGTGACCGCGAGAAGGTCGTGCAGTTCCAGCACTTCCACGCCTTGCTCCGTCATGGCGCTGGTGAATGCATAGTGATCGTTTTTGGCTTGCGCGACCCACATCACGTCATCGAACAGCATGCCCTGGCAGTTCGCGGGTGTCAGGCGCATGTGCGCCAGTCCCGGCTTGCAGACCAGCACCTTGCGCAGTCGGCCCGTTTCCGAATGAACGCCGGCCATCACAGGCTCAGCTGGCCGGCGGCGAGCATCCAGCCGGCCACTGCCGCGAGCGCGAGCAGCGCCGCGAGCATGGCTTTTTCGCCTGCGCTGACGGCGTGCTTGCCGGCCTGCTGTTTGGCGAAGAAGTACAGCGCCGCGCCGGGGGCGTAGAGCAGGGCGCTCAGCAGCAGGTATTTGGTGCCGGCGGCATACAGCAGCCAGAGGCAGTACACCGACGCGAGCGCGGCCACTGGCAGGTCCAGCGACCCGCCGGCGGTGGCTTCCCCCGTTGGGCCCTCGCCGCGCAGCAGCACCTTCAGGCCGTAAAGCGCGCTGAACAGGTAAGGCAGCAAAATCATCGCGGTCGACAGCGAGATCAGCGCCAGGTAGGAGGCCTTGGATACCAGCGTGACGATGAGGAAAACCTGCACCATGGCGCTGCTCAGCCACAAGGCGTTGGCCGGCACGCCCTTGCCGCTCTGGCGACCCAGCCACGCAGGCATCACGCCGCTGTTGGCCGGCGTGAAGAGCGACTCGGCGGCCAGCAGCGTCCAGGCCAGGAAGCCGCCGCCCACGGAAACGATAAGCCCTATATAGATGAGCACCGCGCCCCAGGTGCCGACGGCTTTCTCCAGCACGCCCGCCATGGAGGGGTTTTTCAGCCCGGCCAGTTCCGGTTGCGTGAAGATGCCCAAGGACAGTAGCGAGACCGCCATCAGCAGTGCCAGGCAGATCGAGAAACCAATTACCGTGGCCTTGCCGACGTCCTTGCGCTGCCGCGCGCGCGCTGAATAGACGCTGGCGCCCTCGATGCCGATAAAGACCCACACCGTCACCAGCATGGTGCTCCTGACCTGGTCGAGCACCGAGCCGAGTTTGGCGCCGCCCCAGAAGTCCAGGCTGAAGGTGGACGTCTGGAAAGCGGCCGCGGCCAGGATGATGAACAGCAGCAAGGGGATGACCTTGGCGACTGTGACAATCGCGTTGACCCAGGCGGCGGTGTTGATGCCGCGCAGCACCAGCGCATGGACTACCCACAGCACCACCGAAGCGCAGGCAATAGCCGCAGGGGTGTTGCCCTCGCCAAACGCCGGGAAGAAATAACCCAGTGCGCCGAAAGCGGCCACCAGGTAACCGACGTTGCCGATCCAGGCGCTGATCCAGTAACCC
>NZ_JBFUBD010000002.1:0-110900 GCF_056405935.1 Polaromonas sp. P1_E3 | reverse complement strand
CGCCGCCGGAGTCGAGCAGCGCAGGTTGCCCGAAGCGAAGCGCAGGGACCCAGACTGCGGGTCGCCTTTTCTTTGGTGACTTTCTTTTGGCGAAGCAAAAGAAAGTTACTTGCCGCCGGGCAACCCCCGGCCAGCAACCTCAGCAAAGATCACACCCTAAAAACACCGGCAGCCTCACTTCTTGTCAGGCAACTCAATCTTCACCTCCAACACATCCAGGTTGTCCTGCCGCTCCAGGTGCAGCTTGATGTGCTCAGGATTGATGGGAATGTATTTCGCGATCACCGCGATCAGGTCGCGCTGCAGCGCCGGCAAATAGTTGGGCTTGGGGCTTCGGTCGGTGCGCTCGTGCGCCAGGATGATCTGCAGCCGCTCCTTGGCGACATTGGCGGTTTTTTTCTTCTCGCCGAGCAGGAAGGACAAAAAGGACGCCATCGTCTTATTTCCCCCCGAACCAGCGTTTGAAGAGGCCTGGTTTTTGTGCGTCGATGAAACGCATGGGTTTGTCCTTGTCGCCGAGGAAGCGGTCGACCACGTCCTTGTAGGCTTCCGACACGTCGCTGCCCTGCATGTGCACCGCCGGCACGCCCTGATTGGAAGCCTGCAGCACCGATTCGGATTCGGGAATCACGCCGATGAGCTTGATGCGCAGGATGTCCTTGATGTCTTCGAGCGAGAGCATCTGCCCCTGGTCGACGCGGCCGGGGTTGTAGCGCGTGATGAGCAGATGTTCCTTGATCGGGTCGCCGCCGTCGATGGCGCGTTTGGTCTTGCTGGAGAGCATGCCGAGGATGCGGTCGGAGTCGCGTACCGAAGACACTTCAGGGTTGGTGACGATGAGGGCTTCGTCGGCAAAGTGCATGGCCATGAGCGCGCCGGTTTCAATGCCGGCGGGGGAGTCGCAGACGATGTATTCGAAGTCCATCTCGCCCAGATCTTTGAGCACTTTCTCCACCCCGGCTTTGGTGAGGGCGTCCTTGTCGCGGGTTTGCGAGGCGGCCAGCACAAAAAGGTTGTGGCACTGCTTGTCTTTAATGAGCGCCTGGTTGAGCGTGGCTTCGCCCTGGATGACGTTGATGAGGTCATACACCACGCGGCGTTCGCAGCCCATGATGAGGTCGAGGTTGCGCAGGCCGACGTCGAAGTCGATAACCGCAGTTTTATGCCCGCGCAAGGCGAGGCCGGTTGCAAAGCTGGCACTGGTGGTGGTTTTGCCCACGCCGCCCTTGCCGGAGGTGACCACAATGATTTTTGCCATCAGATAAAAGTCCTTTTGAATGCGAGAGATATTTCAGCGGGGGCCATATTGCTAAGCGGCCAAGACATTCATGACGAGCCGGTCACCTTCCTGGCCCTCTTCGCCGGGCACCAGCCGCACCTGTGTGGGCTGGCCCGCCAGGCCCTCGGGCAGCGGGTGCTCCGCGGTGCGGTACACGCCGGCAATTGAAATCAGTTCGGCCTCCAGCGCCAGCGAAAAGATGCGTGCCTCGATATTGCCGCGCGCGCCGGCCATGGCCTTGCCGCGCAGCGGCGCATACACATGGATGTGGCCGTCGGCAATGACTTCGGCGCCGGCGTTGACCATGGCCAGCACCACCAGGTCGCGGCCGCGCGCATACACCTGCTGGCCTGAGCGCAGGGGCTTGTCGACCACGAGGGCGCCCAGCGGCGCGGCGGGGGGTGCTGCCACGATGGCGGGCTGTGGTGGCTGTTGTTGCTGCGCCGGCGCTGCCGCAGCGGGGCGGTCAGGCAGCAGGTGCGCATCGGGCACGGGCAGCAGCCCGGCCTGCAGCGCCGCGGCCATTTGCGCGGGGTTGCCGCCTTTCACAGAAATCGGCACCAGCTGGTAGCTACCCAGCAGGGTGATGAGGGCGGGGAAGTCGATGTCGCCCACCGCGCGGCCGCTGCGCACGGCGGCGGACTGCAGCGGCGAGAGGTCGATCATCAGCGCGTCCTGGTCAAAAAAATCCGGGATGTCGCCAAACCGGGCCTGCAGCTCTTGCGCCAGGGCGACGAGGTCGGTGGACTTGAGCAGCAAAGCCACCAGGGGCAGGTTGGCGCTTTTGATTTCGAAGGTGGCGGGGGTGGTGGCCTGTAGGGCAACAGTCATGGGCGAAAGGACAACGGGCGACCGGTGCGGAAAATGAGGGCGAAGAAAGATGGCCGAGGGTAGCGTGCGAAGCGGCTGATTCGCCCGCACGCTTTGTCGCACTTGTGAGCGTATGAAACGCGGGCCGGCGATTTGTGGCGGCCCCTGGCATTGAATGCGCGCGGCGCGTACCCATGTGCAGGGCTCATTACCCGCCCTTGCCTTCGTCATTACCCTGGACATTTCATGAACTTCCTGCCCCTGGCGCTTGTAACCGCGCTGCTCCATGTTTACATTGGTGCACGCCTTCTACCCGGGCTGGGGGCGTATCCCGCAGGGCAATGGCTGTTTGCCGCGGTGCTGTTGGTGTCGGCCCTGGCCATGCCGCTGGGGCTGATGGCCGGCCGGGTCGCCAAACAGCCTTTGGCCGACGTGCTGACCTGGGTGGGCCTGCTGTTCATGGGCCTCTTTTCATCGCTGCTGGTGTTGACGCTGGCGCGTGATGTGGCCCTGCTGTTGCTGTGGTTGGCCGATGCGGTGGCGCCCGGCCACCTGCCGATGGCGTGGCTGCGCACGGTGTCGGCCGAGGCGGTGCCGCTGCTGGGCGTACTGGTCACCGTGCTGGGTTTTCTGAATGCACGCCGCACGGCGGCCGTGGTGAAGGTGGATGTGCCCATCAAGGGCCTGCCCGCCGCGCTGCAGGGGTTTACGTTGGCACAGATCAGCGACATCCATGTGGGGCCGACCATCAAGCAGGCGTATTTGCGCCGCATTGTCGCCAAGGTCAATGCGCTGAACGCCGATGTGGTGGCCATCACCGGCGACCTGGTGGACGGCAAAGTGAGCGAGCTGGCCTCGCATGTGGCGCCGCTGGCGGAGCTGCAGTCGCGTCACGGCACGTATTTTGTGACGGGCAACCACGAGTACTACTCGGGCGCGCATGCGTGGATCGATGAGCTGCGGCGCCTGGGCCTGACGGTGCTGCTGAACCAGCATGTGGTGATCCGCCCGCCGCTTCTTGCTGCGGGCCAGGACGCCACGCCGCTGGTGCTGGCGGGGGTGACCGACTACAGCGCAGGCCATTTCGACGTGGCCCATCGCAGTGACCCGGAGCTTGCCCTTCGCGGCGCCCCGCTGGAGGCTGTGCGCGTGCTGCTGGCGCACCAGCCGCGCAGCGCGGCCGCTGCGGCCAAGGCGGGGTTTGACCTGCAGCTGTCGGGCCATACGCATGGCGGGCAGTTTTATCCGTGGAATTTGTTTGTGCGGTTTCAGCAGCCGTTTACGGCGGGCTTGCACAAGCTGCAGAACCTGTGGGTTTATACGAGCCGCGGGACGGGGTACTGGGGGCCGCCCAAACGGTTTGGGGCGCCTTCGGAGATTACTTTTTTGAGGTTGGTTGGGGGGTAGGCTGTGTTGATTTGATGGGAGCGCACTTTGCTGAGGGTTGTTGGCCGGGGGTTGCCCGGCGGCAAGTAACTTTCTTTTGCTTCGCCAAAAGAAAGTCACCAAAGAAAAGGCGACCCGCAGTCTGGGTCCCCTTCGCTGCGCTACGGGGCAACCTGCGCTGCTCGACTCCGGCGGCGGTCCGCAGAACTCGCCTTCGGCTCAAACAACTGCGGCCCGGCCTTCCGCCTCCGTCTGCGCTGCTCGGCCCAGCCAGGACGGGGAAGTCCGAATTCGGGTACCAAGACCAATACCCAACAAGGACACGCCACGGCGTGTCCTGGATTCTTCGGTGTTCGGTTTTGGTATTCCCTCCCCACCCCCTTGTGGATGCGCCGAGGAGCGCAGGGCCAGACGGATCAGGGCAAAAACTTGTTTGAGCCGCAGGCGAGTTGTTTTTGACCCCGGCTGGACCGAGCACCGCAGGTTGCCCGCAGCGAAGCGTAGGGACGCAGGAACCAGGGTCGCCTTTTCTTTGCTTACTTTCTTTTGGCGAAGCAAAAGAAAGTGAGTTGCATGCCGGGCAACCCCCGGCCAGCARMACTCMGCAAAAAGCACACCACTTGAACAACAACCCCCACATCGTCTACCCTAAACCATGCCCCAAACCCTAACCCTCCGCCTCAACCCGGGCGACGACCTGCGAACCGCCCTGGACGCAGCATTCGCCCAGTTGCAGGCCCAACACAACACCACCGCAGCCTGCGTCATCTCCGCCGTGGGAAGCCTCTCCCGCGCCGTGTTGCGCTACGCAGCCGAGCCGAAGGGAACCGTGCTGGTAGAGCCGCTGGAGCTGATCACGCTGTCGGGCACGTTGAGCCCGGACGGCGCGCACCTGCATGCCAGTGTGGCGAATGCGCAGGGAGAGATGTGTGGCGGCCATGTGATGCCGGGCTGTGTGGTGCGGACCACGGCTGAGATTGTGCTGATGCCGTTGCAGGGCTGGATGTTTGCGCGTGAGCATGACGCCGGGACCGGGTTCAAGGAGCTGGTGGCGCGGCCCGCTCTCTGAACGGTGGCGTTGGCGCCCGGCGATGACGGACGTGAAGGACAGGCGTAGAGTGGTGTGAACGCCGTGCAGGCTATAGCTCAGCAGCACAGCCGCAACGGCAACGCAACATCACCCTGAACAAGGAGGCACTTGTCATGCAACAACAGCAACCATTCATTCCCGCCCTGCCGGGCATTGCGCTTGCGGTGGCCCTGGCGGTTCTCGCGGGCGTTCCGGCTGTGGCCCAGACCTCCCAAATCACGCAGCCGGCTGCAGTACCCGACGCAGCACCGGCGGCGCCTTTGCGGAATCCGCTGAACCGCAACCCGGCCCGCCGCGCATCCGCACCCGAGGCGCCGCCCCCGCCTGCGGATCCGCGTGACTCGACCGTGCGGCCGGTAACGCCGCCGGGCGGCGACAGCCGCGACACGGTATTGCCGTCGCCGGGTGCCACCCAGCCACGGGGTGCCACGGCAACGCGCCCGGTGCCTGCCGCGCCTTGAATCCCGCCGGGTTTTTGTTGCGGCGTGTTGCTTCGTATAAAAGCGCTGCAGCCCAATAACGGCGCGCGCAAGCAGCTATTAAATTAATAGTAGACGTGCTTTTGCCAGCTCCCGTGCGGGCCTCCGTGTAGGTTTCTTCGCACAGCGGTATGGGCCTAAGGGCGGCGATGGGGACATGCTGCCACGCGTAGATTGGAATGAAGTCGATACCGGTTCTGGGTGCGGGCGCTGCGGTAGCGCCACGCCTTCCACCGGTGATTTCAAACCACGGCTGACACTGCTGCCGCAGCAGCATGCACGCGCGGTGTTCAGCCCCAACGCAGGAGAGTTCTCATGAAAGCTTTAACCACTTCATCACACCGCCGTGGTTCGCCGGCGCCTCAGGTGTATCTGTCTGCTTTGCTGGTGGCCGTGCTGGGCCTTTCGACTGTGGCTGCGCAGACCATGGGCAGCGGCACGGGCGCCACCGCCGGAACCGGCGCAAGCGGCACCATGGGTGCAACAGGCAATACCGGTATTACCGGCACCACGGGCACGAACACCAACACGGGCACCGGTACCGGAGCCACCAGCATCAACGGCAACAACACCGGAACGGGCATCACCGGCACAGGCGGCGGCACGGGGACGGGCACCATAGGTACGACCACCGGCAATGCCAACGGCACCGGTACCACCACGACCAATACCAACACGGGGACGGGCACCGGCGGCACCAATATCAACGGCAGCAATACCGGCACGGGTGTCACCAACACCAACACGGGCACCGGAACCGGCGGGACCAACACCAATACCGGAAGCGGAACCGGGGCGGCCCTGGGCACCGATGGGAGCGGCACGAATGCCGCAACACCGCTGGACAACCCGTTGAACCGCAACCCGGCGCGCCGCGGCATCATCAGCGGGCCTGCACAGCAGCCCACGCCGGCCGACCCGCGGGATTCGACCATCCGGCCGGCCACTGTGCCGGGCACGCCGGACCCGCGCGACAGCACGCGATAAAGACACTCGGTGGGGCACGCGGTGGGGCCGTAACCCAAGTACCGGGCTCACTGGGGGTTGATGCGCGAAAGGTCGTGCAGCCACGCGCGCCAGGCGCCTTCGCGGTCCGGTGGCAACACACGCAGCAGCGCGGAGGGGTGCAGGGTGATCAGCACCTTGCGGCCGTCTTCGCGCGCGAGGATCTGGCCGCGGTTGGCCATCACCGGCACGGCTTTGCCCATCAGGGAGCGGGCTGCCGTGGCGCCCAGGGCGACCAGCAACTGGGGCTGCACCATGGCGATCTCGTCTTCCAGCCAGTGCGAGCAGGCGGCGATCTCGCGCTGGGTCGGGCTTTTGTGAATGCGCCTTTTGCCGCGCAGCTCGAATTTGAAGTGCTTGACGGCGTTGGATACAAATACCTTGTCGCGGGCGATGCCGAGTTCAGACAGCGCGCGGTCCAGCAAGTGGCCCGCTGGCCCCACAAAGGGCTTGCCGGCCAGGTCTTCCTGGTCGCCCGGCTGTTCACCCACCAGCATGACCTGCGCCTTGCGCGGACCTTCGCCGCAAACGGACTGCGTGGCGTGCTCGCCGATGGGACACTCGCGGCAGCGGTTGGTGGCGCGCTTGAGTGCTGTGTGTGAGCGCACCGCTTCGGCAACGACCTGAGGTGCGGGCTCTACGGATTCATCGGGCCCGGTGGGCCTGGCGGCATGGGGGGACTTGCTGATTTGCGCCGTGGCCGGGAGGAAGCGTTCATCACGCCGAAACGTTGTGCCTCTCATCTTCAAAAACCTGAGTTCAAGGGTGTCCTGCGAAATGGCCCTTCAATCGCTCCATCAACACGGTCAAAAGCGGCGTATGTGGCTTACGCGACTTATGCGGCTGCTAAATTGACAGCGATTGCTTCGGAGGCTGGCCGGGGCCTGATGCGCCTGCCGCGCCCCTGCCTGCATGGCTTTTGCGTGCCCCTGCGGAAGCGCCTGGTGTGCCCCGTGGCCGGCTTTTGCGGTTGTGCCTGGGCTGCTCTTTTTGCATCATGCGGCGGCGCAGGCGGTCGGGGTGAAAGACCTGCTCATAGAACGTGAGCCAGTGCTGCTCACCGGCATCTTCGGGCGGCGCGGCGATTTTGCCGGCGCCGGGGCGAAAGCGCACCGCGGCCAAAGCCTCGTGGGGTTTTACCGTGGCGGGCCCTGCGTCGGCCTGGCCGGCATGCCGGCCATGGCTGGCGTTTTGCGGGCCCAGGTAATCGGCTTCGACGCTGCATTCGGGTGTGAGGATGGCCCAGCGCATGTGGGCGAAGCGGCGGGCAAACAGCGGCGCCACCGCTTCAACAATGTGGTGCTCGGGCTTGAACCAGGCCACATGCAGCGGGCCGCCTTGCGGGCGGGTTTTGAAGGTGTCGTCCTGTACCGAATGAAAGCGCAGCTGGGCTTTCATTTTCTGCATGTCATGGCGCACCTCTTCGGCCATCTGCCGGGCCAGCGCCATGTCGGCGTCGAGCTGGTTGTGCCGCAGTTCGGGCTCGTGCACCAGGCGCCACAGCAGGCGGTAGAGCAGGCTGAAGCGCTGCGGGTTGCTGTGCAGGATGACGGCCTGGCACAGCGCAAGAAATTCGGGTGGGACAGCGACGGTGGGCGCGTCGCTGGGTGCGGGCCCCTGCGCTGTGCCGGCGGGTGGCAGGCCTTCAGCGGGCTTGGCGCTGCAATGCCAGCTGACCTGGCCGGGCAGGATGTTCTGTGCCAGCATGCCGCGCGCGGCACGGCGAAAGCCTTCCAGGTCTGTCTGGCCCTGCAGCGTGACAGGCAGCATGGCTTGTGGAAAGAGGTCGTTCGTCAGCAGGTCATTCATCACGCCCATGGACACATCCTTTCTTCACGTTCAAGCACCCATGGTGCGGCGGCGGCCACCGCTGCGGGTGTAGGTAAACGAGCCGACTTCCTGGGTGCGGGCGGCGCATTGCCAGGACAGAAAGCCTGAAATCACTGTATTAATATACAGTGTTTTGGTGATTCAGGTGTGAAGGAAGGGTTTAAATTCCCGGCCCTTTGTGGCTCTTTGTGGCTTTGTCGCCTAAACCGGCCAGAAAACAGCCCAAAAGAGCGCGGCGGACGGCAACAGCGGCAAACGTGCCGCGGCGCCGGGTTTTTGACCTGAATGAAGTGCTGTTCAGCGCTTTTTGTGGGCCCGGCGCAGCTTTTTGGCGTGGGTTTCCATGACGAGATAGGCCACAACAGCCACAGTCAGCGGCACCAGGTAATAGATCACGCGGTAAGCCACCAGCGCGGCCAGCAGCTCGTACTGCGGCATCTCGTGCGACAGCAGGGCGACAAACACGGCCTCCAGCACGCCGAGGCCGGCCGGCACGTGGGTGATCACGCCGGCCACGGCCGCCAGCAGCAGCACGCTGACGACGGCGGAAAACTCGATGCGATGCTGAAACAGGATAAAAATAATACCCGACATGATGAGCCAGTTGCTGGCGCCCATCAGCAGCTGCAAGCCGGCCAGCCGCACGGAGGGCAACACCACCTCATGGCCGCGCAGCCGCAGCACGCGCCGGCGGGAAAACGCGCAAATGCCGAGGTAGCCGGCGACAACCACCAGCAGCACCGCGCCGATCAGGCGCAGCGACGTGGTGGTGAGGGGCCAGTCCTGCGGCAGGGTGGGCGGCTGCAACGCAAACACGGCGCCGGCCAGCAGCAGGTAGCCCATCCAGTTGGTCAGCATGCTCAGCGACATGATGCGGGTGATGGCCCCGTTGCCCAGGCCCAGCCGGGAGTAAAGGCGGTAGCGGAAAGCCACACCCCCTACCAAAGATCCGAGGTTGAGGTTGAAGGCGTAGCTGACGAAGGTCACCGCCATCACGGTGGGAGCGCGCAGCGGGTGGCGGGTGTAGTGCCGGCCCAGCAGGTCGAATGTGCTGTAAAGCGTGAAGCTGGCCGCGGCCAGCAGCACGGCGCCCCAGGCGGCGGTCAGGGGGTAATCCTCCAGCGCGGTAAGGACTTCGGACCATTCGATGTTGCGGGCCTGCGAGACGAGCAGGCTGGCGATGAGCCCAAAAAATGCAATGGTGGCACCGCGCCGGAGCCATGGCCACCAGGCTTTTTTTGCCGGTGTGGCGGTTTGGGCTGTTTGGGGTTTTCCCCGGCGCGCTTCGCCCGGCGGTCGGGTGGCATGAGGCGTGGGCAAGGTGCGGCTTTCGGCCATCACGTACTCACACAGGTTTGGCCTGGCCCGGCGGCGGCTCGCGGTCCGGGGGCACGCCTGCTTCGGCGGGCGTTATGCGCGGTGCGTGTGCCGGCAGCCAGCCGGCCCAGGCCGGGTAGCGGCGGAGCAGGTGAAAGACAAAGTAGCTGCGCACGCTGCGCCACCAGGTGGACTCGACCAGGTCGTGGCGCTCAATCCGTTTGCAGTGGTTCTGGATCAGGTGGTCCAGCCGCGCGGCCAGGTCTTCGTTGAAGGCGCGGTCGCGAATGACGACGTTGGCCTCCAGGTTGAGCGACAGGCTCAGCGGGTCGAGGTTGCTGGAGCCTACAGTGGCCCACTCATCGTCCACCACCGCGACCTTGCCGTGCAGCGGCCGTTCGCAGTATTCGAAGATCTGCACCCCCGCATCCAGCAGGTGGTGGTACAGCATGCTGGCGGCGGTCTTGACAATCGCCATGTCAGGCTCACCCTGCAGGATGAGCTGCACCGCCACGCCGCGCCGCGCTGCCCTGCGCATTTCCTGGATCAGCCGGTAGCCGGGGAAGAAATAGGCGTTGGCGATCACGACGCGGTGGCGCGCCGTGCGAATGGCGGCCCGGTAGTGGCGCTCGATGTCGTTGGTGTGCTTGCGGTTGTCGCGCGTGACAAAAAGCGCCGCGGCGTTGCCGGCCGGCGGCGGCACATCGTCCTGGCGCCACGAGCCGGCCATGGAACGGGCGCGCTCGGAAAACCGTTCGCGCAGTCCGGGAGGCGGCTCGCCGCTGGCGCCGGCATTGCGCTGGCCCGCCGCCAGTGCCTTGCGCACAAAGCGGTGGATGTCGGCCACGATCGGGCCTTCAATCTCGACGGCATAGTCCTGCTTGGCCTGCGGGCCGAAGTCGGCCAGGTGGTCGGCCGAATAATTGATGCCGCCGACAAACGCACGTTCGCCGTCAACCACCACGATCTTGCGGTGCATGCGGCGAAACAGGTTGGTACGCCAGCCCCACAGCCTGGGCCCCGGGTCAAACACGTGCACCCGCACACCGGCGCGTGTCAGCGTCGAAATGAATTCCGGCGACRGGTYCGGCGAGCCGTAGCCGTCAATCGTCAGGTCAATCTGCACGCCGCGCCGCGCCGCCTGGTGCAGGGCTGCGTGCAGCTCCTCACCCACTTTGTCTTCAAACAGGATGAAGGTTTCCACCACCACCTCGCGCTTGGCGGCAGCAATGCACTCAAAGACGCGCGGGAAAAATTCCTCGCCGTTTTCAAGCAGGTGGAACTGGTTGCCGCTTACCCAACGACTCATGTTCAGAGCTCGATTTCTGCCGCCAGGGGCGCGTGATCTGACAAATGCGACCAGGGCCGCAGGGGCAGCACGACCGGCGCGTGGCCGATGGCGTTGCGCACATAGATGCGGTCCAGCCGCAGCAGGGGCAGGCGGGCGGGGAAGGTGCGCGCCGCCTTGCCGTTGGCCTGGACAAACACTTCACGCAGTTCGGCGCCTTTTTCAAGCCGGGCATGGGCACGGTGCCGCCAGTCGTTGAAGTCGCCAGCCACCACGACGGGTGCATGCGCCGGAMTGTTGTTGCGCACCAGGTCGCAGAGCATGTCCATCTGCTGCTCCCGGTGCGCCTCCATGAGGCCCAGGTGCACACAGATGGCATGTACGTTCACGCTGCGGCCAGGCATCTGCAGTTCGCAATGCAGCAGGCCGCGGCGCTCGGGCCCGCTGATGGACACGTCGAGGTTTTCAAAGCGCACGATGGGGAACTTGGACAGCACGGCATTGCCGTGGTGACCGTTGGTGTAAACGGCGTTGCGGCCGTAAGCAAACTGCGGCCAGATGGTGTCGGCCAGGAATTCGTAGTGCGGGGTTTCGGGGTAGTTGTCGAACTTGTCCTGGTGCTTGACGTGGTTGCCTGTCACTTCCTGCAGGAACACCACGTCGGCACCGACGCCGCGCACCGCTTCGCGCAGCTCGGGCAGGATGAATTTGCGGTTGAAAAACGTAAAGCCCTTGTGGATGTTGACCGTGAGCACCTTGAACGAGAACGACGATTCGGCGCTGACCGCTGCAAGCGCCGCCTGCGTATCGGCCTCGACGGCGTCCATGTCGATCGGATTCGTAGCCTCGGGAACGCGGGTGGGTACCGCGACAGACAGGGCGTCGGGCCCGCGGCGCGAAGCTGAAGAAGGCGATGGCGAAGTGAATTCGGATATGGAAGTGGGCATAGGAGAGATAAGCGAGTAGGCCCAGACAGGCAGGCGGAAAGGGCGCAGGACAGGCCTTGGCACCCATTGTTATTCTGCGCCCGGGGTGTGACTGTAGGACAGTAACTTATTTGCGGCAGGGCGCGGCGCACAAAGGACGCTTGAGGACACATAAGAATAAAGACGCGCGAACTCGCGCAGCCAATGGCCCCGGTGCAGGCTTTGGGCGTGCCTTTGGCCACAGCCCGCGGGCGCAGTGTCCTACATGGCACGGGGGGCCTCTCCGATAAAGCAGTTGAACCAGGCGCCTTAGATTGAATTCAACGCTGGCCCTCATGCTTCATGAAGCGGCAGGCGTGTTTTTTTCAACCCAGCCTACGAGCTCAACCCAAGGAACCATTCCCATGTTCAACAAACCCTCCTCCATGAAAAGCATTTCACTGGCAGCAGCCATGACGGCTGCCCTGATGTTTGGCGCTGCCGCGCATGCGCAGACCGACCCAACGGGGAAACCCAGCGACAGCTCGGGCTCGGTGCCCACAGGTGCAATGGCTAAAACCCCTGAGCAGCGTGACGCCGCCAAGGCCGACAAGCAGGCCGCCAAGGCTGACAAGAAGCAGGCCAAGGCTGCAAAACGTGCTGCACGCAAGAGCAATAGCAGCAGCACGAACAGCTCGTCAAGCGACGCGAATGGAACGGCTGGCGGCCCATCGGCCAACAACACCGGCGGTAACTCGGGCACAACGGCCGGCTCGGCTGGTTCGTCCGGTTCTGTGGGTGCCGGTACCGGCGCCGCAGGTACGGCCGGCGGTGCCGGCACCACGGGTACGTCCCGGTAATTTCCGGGCGATGCAAAGAACGGTGTGATGTTTTTTTGCGCCGTTCTTCAACTGCAGCGAAGAGGCCAGCCTGGCCTCATGCAGCCTGGTTTGAGGGCCGCTTCGCGTGGCCCTCGCCTAAAAAAGGAGTTTGATATGTCCAAGTACTTTATGCGTTCCATTCCTGCGGCCGCTGCGTTGACGGCAGCTGCGTTGTTCGGCTCCGCCGGTGCCTTTGCGCAGGGTCTCGGAGTGGGCGTAGGCACGGGTGTGGGCGTCGGCGTCTCGGCCGGCCAGAACACCAACATTGATGCCGGTGTCCGCGCGAATGCGGCAGCCGGCGTTTCGGACTCCAGCGGGCCTTCATCCACGTCTTCCGGCAGCAGGGCGGGAGTTGGTACCAATGCCAATGTCTCGGGCTCTGTCCAGGGTGACAGCTCTGCAGGCAGCCGTGCTGCGGCCGCAGTGGACAACACCGCCCGCAGCACAGGCCGGGCGGTAGCCCGCACCGGCAATGCCGTGAAGAGCGGCGCCAAGCGCACCTACAACAAGCTGGACAACGCGGCCGGCAGCGCCCGTGTCCAGGGCAGTGTCCAGGGTGACGCGGCCGTCGGCGGCAGCAGCAGGTAAGCCTGATTGCAAGCGGGGCCGCATGTAGCCGGCCCGCTGATTTCATGCATAAAGCCGGGCCCGGTTATCGCCCGGCTTTTTTTATGCCTCTCGTTTATTTGGGCCGGGGCGGGGGCAAGCCCTTGTCGGGTTGGGACAGCCGGCCCGCGCGAAGTTCAGTCACGGCTGCGGCCACGGCCCCGGCGACATTGCGCACTTCTTCCATCAAGGCCTTGTCTGCGTCAAGCGCGTCGTGGCTGGTGGCATAGGGCTCGTAGTAGCCGATGTAGCGGTCCAGCCGTGCCTGGCCGCCGGCATCGATCAGGCCCATCCAGTCCAGCCAGTCGCACAGGCCACGGCGTGTGCCCTCAATTCCGGCGACATCGCCGTGCACCACCACACCATAGGCGCGGCCTGCCAGATGCTTGGGGTAGTCCCAGCCTTTCATCTCCAGTGCCTTGGCTTCTTCGGGTTTTTTGCCGTGGGTGGTGGTGGGGTCGGGGTTGCCGCCGTCGGCGCACACCAGGCGGTCGATCATGAGCTTGAGCGGGCTGGGGGATTGGTACCAGTACACCGGCGTGAGGAGGATGACGGCGTGCGCGGCTGTCCAGCGTTCGTAAATCTCGGCCATCCAGTCGCTGGTTTGCCCCAGTGAATGGTTGGGGTAGCAGCTGCAGGGCCAGTGGCACAGCGGCATGGCGGTAGAGACGCAGCCCTTGCAGGGGTGGATGTGAAGGTTGTAGCTGGAGGTGAGCAGGCTCAGGTCCAGAACGTCGGGGTTCATGCCCGCTTTCTCGAGCGTGGCCTTCGCGGTGTTGAGCAGCCGCCAGGTCTTGGAGATTTCACCGGGGCAGGTGCCGTCGTTGCGGGAAGAACCGCAGACGAGCAGCACGCGCGAAGGCGTGGCCGGGTCTTGCCAGGCGGCCTGCGCTTTGGCAAGCCGTTCACGGGTTTGCAGCCATTCGATGGACAGGTCGTAGCCGGGGTCGGCAAATTCCTCGCCGGCCTTGCGCGTGTGGGGCGCCTTGCGGCCTTCCTGGTAGGCCTCCCAGGCCATGCTTTCGAGACGGGCCAGGGCTTCGTCTTCGCGGCGGAATGCCGGGTCGACAAACGATTGCATGAAACGTTCGTGGAAGGCCTCGCGTGAGAGGGTGGCCGGCGCCTGGCCTTTGCGTACCGTGGTCATCCGCCGAGTCTAGTGACGCTTCATGGCCTGAACAGCGGGTTTCGATGCCGTCCTACGCGGGCTTTCGGCGCTGTCTGTCGAGCTGCCATTTTTGATACAAATGGTCTCTGGGTCATATGCGACGGGTGCAAGCAGCTATTAAAACGATAGCGTAGGCATATATGGACTGGACGCAAAAAAGCCCACACGCAGCCGTTGGCTGCCGTGCGGGCCTGGCGCCGCTTCAGTCAGCGGCTCGCTTTATGCTCAACCCTTTTGCGGGGCCGGGCCGTGGCCGCGAGGGCCGCCATGGCGCATGCCGTGCTTTTTGTGCTCGGCATCAAAGGTTTTTTGCTGCTCGGGTGTGAGCGCCGCATAGAAGGTCTTGGTGGCTTCACCGCGCTTGTCCATGGCCGCGTTCATTTCGGCCATGCGCTGGGTGCGCAGTTCTTTCATCTTGTCGATGCGCTGGGGCGTGGTCAGCTTGTCGAACTCCGCACGCTGTTCAGGCGTGGGGCGCGCGCCGCGGGCGGGCGGTTGCATGGCTGCTGTGTAGGCACTCCATGCGCCTTCCTGGGCGGACGTGAGCTTGAGCTTGGCTTTCAGCTCGGCCTGGTGCTTGGCGATCATGGCCTGCATCTTGGCGGGGTCGTGGCGGCCCATGCGATCACCATGGGGGCCGGCGGGCTTGCCGGCAACAGGCGGAGAACCGGCGGGTGGCGCAGCGGGCGTTTGTGCCATGGCGCTGGCGCCGACGGTTGCCAGCAGGCCGGCGAGGACGAGGCTGTTGAGGGAAGCGGGGCGGTTGAATGCGAATTTCATGAGGAACTTCCTTTCAGGAGAAGATGCCTGAGTTCCATCGAGTCGTGACATACGGCTTTTGGCTTCAGGTTGAAAGCAAGTGTGCGGGCCGTCTGTTTCCCCGCCGTTGCCGCGCGATGACGGTATGTAAAGTTTGGTGAAAGCCTGGTGGTGGTTACGGGACAAGGGCGTAAATATTGCCGGAGGCCTTTTGCGTCTGGCCGTGCCTTGCTGCCGGGGCTTGCGGGTATGCTGTGTGCCTTAACGCCCATTCGCCCGCCGATCAAAATGAGTTTTTTGTCTGAACTGAAGAAGCACGCCACCGCATTGCAAAGCCAGCAACTCGGTGTGCAGCAAGATCTTGGGGCCAACACACAAAACTGCGAATTCGCATGCAAGATGGCGCGTAAATACCTGCAGGAGCTGTGCGTGCAGCTCAATGTGATCAGGCCGCCGGCGGGCTCTGACTACAGCCTGAATGGGAAACAGCCGTTCCCGCCGCTTGCGCTGGCAAACTTTCAGTGTGACGCGCGTACCAAGATGCTGAGAAACGCGGAAGCGATTGACTACATCGGCATGGGATGGGACTTGCTCCCAGCCAAAGGAAATGTGGCCGTTCATAGCGTGACGGTGAACTTTCCGCCGGACCTTGAGCGTGTGACGAGCCGGCTGTCGGTCGGCAAGGTACAGCATGAGCGCAAGGAGCAGCGCCATCCCGAAACCAGCAAGCTGCTGGCCTATGTGTTCGAGTATGAAACCCAGGCGCGGGGCTTTGTCACGATCACGCCGGATCACGATCGCGGCGAAATTGCGTTCCGGATCAGCAATGTGGGCGGCTTTGGCGTGGAAAACACGACCTACCCCGCGACGCAGGTTACGCCAGGCCTGATGGACGAATTGGCCAAAAAACTCGTGGGGCAGGCGAGCCGCTTTGGGTAGCTGACCTGGTTTGGGTCTCCTTCGGTGTTAATACGCAATTGACCCCGGTCAATTGCCATTGCCGCCCGGCCTGCCTACAATGGCCTCAGCTTGTCGGGGTGCCAAGGATGTTTCCGTAAGGAGGCTTTCGAGGCTGAGATCGCAGTATGCGAGACCCGCTGAACCTGATCGGGATCATCCCCGCGTAGGGAACAACGCAATTGGCTCCGGAACTCCGCAGCGGCACACCCCGTGCCACCGATGGACCCCCGGCTCCCCAGCAGGCACCCCACCTTCTGGAGAACCCCATGGCCAAAACCCGACTCACCGTTGACACCCAAGACCTCACCAGCCGCATCACGCGCGCGCCTTTTCCCGGCTCCGCCAAGATTTACCTCGAAGGTTCGCGCCCCGACATTCGCGTGCCTTTCCGTGAAGTCACGCTGACGGACACGCTGGTGCATGAAGGCGCCGGTGAGCCGCGCCGCGAGGCCAATCCGCCGCTGCGCCTGTATGACGCTTCAGGCGTCTACACCGACCCGGCCTCTCCCATCGACATCACGCGCGGCCTGCCGCCGCTGCGCGGCGCGTGGATCAACGAGCGCCAGGACACCGAAGCCCTGCCCGGCATCAGCAGCGCCTACGGCCGTGAGCGCCTGAACGACCCGGCGCTGGCCGCGCTGCGCATGGCGCATGCACCCGTGCCGCGCCGCGCCAAGGCCGGCGCCAATGTGTCGCAAATGCATTACGCGCGCAAAGGCATCATCACCCCCGAGATGGAATACATCGCGGTGCGCGAAAACCTGGTGCGCGCGCAGCTGGCAGAGCGGCTGGCCACTGAACGCATGCCGAAGAAGGGTCACTCCTTCAACGCGGCGATTCCCGAGCAGATCACCGCCGAGTTCGTGCGCGATGAAGTGGCGCGCGGCCGCGCCGTGATTCCGAACAACATCAATCACCCCGAGAGCGAGCCGATGATCATCGGCCGCAACTTCCTCATCAAGGTCAACGCCAACATCGGCAACTCGGCGGTCACCTCGAGCATCGAGGAAGAAGTCGACAAGCTGGTCTGGTCGATCCGCTGGGGTGCAGACACCGTGATGGACCTGTCGACGGGCGAGAACATCCATGAAACACGCGAATGGATCTTGCGCAACTCGCCGGTGCCCATCGGCACGGTGCCGATTTACCAGGCGCTGGAAAAAGTCAACGGCAAGGCCGAAGACCTGACCTGGGAAATCTTCCGCGACACGCTGATCGAGCAGGCCGAGCAGGGCGTGGACTACTTCACCATCCACGCCGGTGTGCGCCTGGCCTATGTGCCGCTCACGGCGAACCGCCTGACGGGCATCGTCTCGCGCGGCGGCTCCATCATGGCCAAGTGGTGCTTGTCGCACCACAAGGAAAGCTTCTTGTACGAGCGCTTTGACGAAATCTGCGAAATCATGAAGGCGTATGACGTGTGCTTCTCGCTGGGCGACGGCCTGCGCCCCGGCTCGATTGCCGACGCGAACGACGAAGCGCAGTTTGCCGAACTGCACACCTTGGGCGAGCTGACGCAGATTGCCTGGAAGCACGACGTGCAGGTGATGATCGAAGGCCCCGGCCATGTGCCGCTGCAACTGGTGAAGGAAAACGTCGACAAGCAGCTCGAGGCCTGCTTTGAGGCGCCCTTTTACACGCTGGGCCCGCTGATCACCGACATCTCGCCGGGTTACGACCACATCTCTTCCGCCATGGGTGCCGCCAACATCGGCTGGTACGGCACGGCCATGCTCTGCTACGTGACGCCGAAAGAGCATTTGGGTTTGCCGAACCGCGATGACGTGAAGCAGGGCCTGATTGCCTACAAGATCGCCGCGCACGCGGGCGACCTGGCCAAGGGTTACCCCGGCGCACAGATGTGGGACAACGCGGTGTCCAAAGCGCGCTTCGAGTTCCGCTGGGAAGACCAGTTCCGCCTGGCGATCGACCCGGACACGGCGATGGCGTACCACGACGAGACCCTGCCCAAAGAGAACGCCAAGGTGGCGCATTTCTGCTCGATGTGCGGGCCGAAGTTCTGCTCGATGAAAATCTCGCAGGAGGTGCGCGAGTTTGCGCGGCTCAACCCGGCCACCACGACACTGGCGCCGGCAGCGACGACAATCCCCATCAAGCAGATCGCCACCGGCTTTGAGGAAAAGGCCAAGGAGTTCCGCGAAGGCGGAAGCGAGATTTATTCCTGAGTGGTTTCGGAGTTGTTCCTGACATGAGCACTTTGCACATCGGCATTGCGGGCGCGGGCCTGGCCGGCCGCACGCTGGCCTGGCGCCTGCTGCGTGCCGGCTGCCGCGTCAGCCTGTTCGATGCGCGGGTGCGCGACGACCTGGCCACAGCCTCGATGACGGCGGCGGCCATGCTGTCGCCGCTGGCGGAGCTGGCGGTGGCCGACGAGGCCGTGTTTGCGCTGGGCCAGCGTTCCATGCAGCTGTGGCCGCAATGGATCGCCGAGCTGGAGTCGAGTGGCTTGCCCGTGTATTTCCGGCGCGAAGGCACGCTGGTGGTGGCCCATGCGCCGGACCAGAGTTCGCTGGAACACTTCACCCGCCTGCTGCTGCACAAGCTGCCGGATGCCTCCCGCGCGCAGGTACAGGCGCTGGATGCCGCTGCGCTGGGCCGTGCCGAGCCGGCCCTGGCCGGGCGCTTTGGCGGCGGCCTGTTGCTGGAAGGCGAAGGCCAGCTGGCCAACGACCAGTGGATGGCCGCGCTGGCGGTGGAAATCGACAGGCTGGGCGGCACATGGCTCGAAGGACAGGCCGTCAAGGCTGTAGAAGAGGGACGTATCGTCTGTGCCGGACAGATTCATAGCGTGGATGTTGCGGTGGACGCACGCGGCGTCGGTGCAAAGGAAGGCTGGCCGCAGCTGCGCGGCGTGCGCGGTGAAGTGCTCACGGTGGAATGCGCCGGCGTGACGTTGCAGCGCCCGGTGCGCCTGATGCACCCGCGTTACCAGTTGTATGTGGCGCCGCGGCCCGGCCACCGTTTTGTGGTGGGCGCGACCGAGCTGGAATCGGAAGACAGCGGGCCGGTGACGCTTCGCTCCACACTTGAACTCGCCAGCGCATTGCACAGCCTGCACCCGGCGTTTGGCGAGGCGCGGGTGCTGCGCCTGGCGGCTGCGCTGCGGCCTGCGCTGGACGACCACCGGCCGGCCATCGCGCAGCGCGGCGGTGTCTGGCATATCAATGGCCTGTACCGGCATGGTTATCTGTGTGCGCCCGCGCTGGTGGACGGGCTTGTCCATAAACTCCTGGGTACGGAGAATGAATGACATGACGACGACAACATTGCAGATCTCTTTGAATGGCGAACGGATGGAAACCGATGCGTCAACCCTGCAGGCCTTGTTGCAGGCGCGGGGCTACGACTTCAAGAGCGCCTTTGCCTGCGCCATCAACAATGGGTTTGTGCCGCGGCCGCAGTGGCCGGAGCGCGCGCTACAGGATGGTGATCGCATCGATGTGGTGACCCCGATTACAGGGGGATAGAAATGGCACACCCCCTTCGGATGCTCACTGCGTGTAGCACCTTCCCCCCTTGCAGGGGGCGACACCAGCGGCCTGGCGAAGCCAGTTCCGCGGCGTCTGCTTGTATTGCTTCGTGGAACGCTTGATATGACAACACCTGCATTACCTTCTATTGCCCACGGCCAGCCCCTGACGGTCGGTGGCAAGACGTTGTCCAGCCGCTTCTTTCTTGGCACCTCACATTACCCTTCGCCGCAGGTGATGAGCGATGCGGTGCGTGCCAGCGGGTGCGAGGTGCTGACGGTGGGACTGCGCCGCCTGCAGCCCGAGAGCGGTGGCGGCAACAGTTTCTGGCAGCGCATCCAGGCGCTGGGTTGCCACATCCTCCCCAACACGGCGGGCTGCCACAGCGCCGAAGAAGCGATCACGCTGGCGCAGATGGCGCGCGAGATTTTTGGCACGACCTGGATCAAGCTGGAAGTGATCGGCGACGACTACACCTTGCAGCCCGACACGCACGCCACCCTGCACGCCGCAACCGTGCTGGCCAAAGAGGGCTTTGCCGTGTTTGCCTACACGACGGATGACCTGGTGATCGCCCAGCGCCTGCGTGACGCGGGCTGCGCCGCCGTGATGCCCTGGGCCGCACCCATCGGCACCGGCCGCGGGCCGCTGAACCCTTATGCGCTGGAGACCATGCGCCGCCGCCTGCCCGATGCGGTGCTGGTGGTGGATGCCGGCATCGGCCGGCCTTCGCATGCCGCGGCCGTGATGGAGCTGGGCTTTGATGCGGTGCTGCTGAACACCGCGGTGGCGCAGGCCGGCGACCCGGTGCGCATGGCGCGGGCGTTTGCCGACGGCGTGGCCGCCGGCCGCGCCGCGTATGAGTCGACGCCCATGCCGGAGCGGGCTGCCGCGCAGGCATCCACGCCGACGGTTGGCGTACCCTTCTGGCACGCGCCCTGACTGGACTCCCCATGAACACATCCGCATTTGCCCCACTGACCGGACCGATTGGTTTTTATCCCGTGGTGCCCGATGCCACCTGGGTCAAGCGCCTGCTGGGCTGGGGCGTGCGTACGGTCCAGCTTCGCATCAAGGCGGCGGACCACACGCCTGCGGAAATTTCTGCCGAAGTGCGGGCGGCAATTGATGCCGGGCGCGGCGTCAAGGGCGCGCAGGTTTTTATCAATGACCACTGGAAGCTGGCGCTGGATTTTGGCGCCTACGGGGTGCACCTGGGCCAGGAAGACCTGGACACGGCCAACCTGGACGCGTTGCGCACAGGGGGTGTGCGTCTGGGCCTGAGCACCCACACACCAGCCGAACTGGCACGCGCGCATGCGGCGCAGCCGTCTTATCTGGCGATCGGCCCGGTCTACCCGACGACGCTCAAGGTCATGCCTTATGAGCCGGTGGGGCTGGAGCAGCTGCGCGACTGGGCCTTGCGGGCGTCGCCCTACCCGGTGGTCGCGATTGGCGGCATCTCGCTGGACCGCATCGCCGGTGTGATGAACTGCGGCGTCAGCGGCGTGGCGGTGGTGAGCGCCGTGACGCTGGCCGCCGACCCGCAGGAAGCCGCTTTGCACGGCCTGCGTTTGGCGGCTCCGGGCAGAAAGCCTGTCTGATTGAGCATCAAAAAGGCCCCGAAGGCAATCAGGGCAAGCGCAAGCAGCTATTAATTTGATAGCGATGACGGCAGTGTCAGTGTGCAGCGGCTGGCGCCTGCCATGTCAGTTGCCCGGCTTCTTCGGCCAGTTTGGCCCGCAGCTTGCGCGGCATGGGCCGCATTCCCAAGAGCACCCATTGCGTGCGCGCTACATTGATGTGGCCGGTCTCCGCCCAGCGCCGCGCTTCCAGCCCCGGGTTATGCAGCATGGCAGCCAGCCAGGCCGCCTGCGTCGGACTGAGCTCATGGGCCGGGCGGCCGAAGTAGCGCCTGGAGGCAGCCTCTGCACCGCAAAGACCCGGGCCCCAGGGCGCATGCGCCAGGTAAAGCTGCAGGATGCGGGGCTTGCCCAGCGTTTGCTCCATCTCGGCCGCATAGAGCAGCTCGCGCAGCTTGCGCACGGGGCTGCGCTCGCCGCCGGTGATCAGCAATTTGGCCAGCTGCTGTGAGAGCGTGCTGCCGCCGCGCTCGATGCGGCCGTCCTGGCCGGCGCCCTGGTTGCGGGCGAGCGCGGCGCTGAGCTCGGCCAGGTCAAAGCCGCCATGCTCGTAAAACCGCTGGTCTTCGGCGGCCACCACGGCGCGTGCCAGCCAGCTGTTGTTCGTGAGGCGGCTGCCATGCTTGCTGCAGCCCGAGCGCGCGGCGACCAACGCTTCGGTGCCCAGGCCGCTGACCTGCAAGCCCTCCACCTGCGGGACGATGCTCAGGCTTCCGCCGGGCAATACCAGCGCAGCCTGCAGCGCAAAGCGGCCTTCGATATGCGCCTGCGCAACTTCCGGGATGGCGGCGCTGAAGAGCGCGTAGCCGTCGGTAACAGGCGTCATCGGCAACTGCAGGCGCAGCCGCAACTGCTCGCGCGCCAGGTTGCCGTGCCAAACCCCGCGCACCTTGCCGGATGACAGTTCGCCGTCGAGCTGGTCCCCGCGGCGGCGCACGGTGAGCTGCACTTCCTCGAAGTTGAGGGGGTCGCTGCCCAGGCCCGGCGCCTGCACCTTGCAAGGTGCGCAGCGCAGCACCAGGACCTGGCTGTGGGCCAGCCATGCCGCGTGAACGGGCCCGGCGCGTGTTGAAAAGCGCCGGCCTTCCAGCAAGGGGCCGACCCATGATGCGGTGGCAAGCCGGATCAGCGACGGGACGCCCGCCTGCAGGTGCAGCGGGCCGGCGCGCAGCGGCACCGACCATTCGGCGGGAAGCGGGGCGAGCACCGCCCTTGCCGCACCGTAGAGCGCGAGAAGCGCCGACAGCAGCAACACCAGCGCACCCAGCGGCACCCAGACCCACAGATTTGCCCGCCGCGGTTTCACAGCGGCCTTGCGACAGTGATGGCCTGCCATGGGCCTTGCGACTGGCCCATCGCCGCGGCCCAGTACCAGGCCGAGGTGTCGGTGAAGCCGCGGCCGTTCGCGTCGACGATGCGCTCGCATACGCGCAGGGCCTGGCCATTGCCGGGTTGGCCGCGCGTGGCCTCGAAGCAGCGCCACAGTTGCCGCTCGCGGTCCAGTTCCAGCTGCTGGGCGGCGATGCGGTAGCCCAGCCCCTGGTAGCAGTCGGCCGCAGGGTGGAGCATGCGGGTGGGTTTGTCGACGCCGCGCAGCACCAGCACCTGCCAGCCTCCTGCAGCCATCGATGGGCTGGCCGCGCTGCCTGGCGATGCCGCTGCTTCATGGGCGTGCGGCTCGATGGCGAAGCGCGCCAGGGTGCCGGGAAAATGCCGGGCAAAGCGCTGTTCGACGTCGCTCAGCGCCAGCGGCCTGAGCGGTGCGCCCCGCCACTGCGCGGGGAGTTCAAGGCCCGCGCGCGGCTGCGGCTGCGCCATGCCTGCCGGCTGCGAGAGCATGGCAAATGCGCTCCACACGATGCAGGCCGGCAGCAGCAGGATCCACAGCGTTTTGTGCAGCACGCGGTTGACGAAACTGTTTTCAAACATGACGGCTCCTTTCGGGGCGGCCCATGACCCAGGCAATGGCACCGCACACCGCGGCCAGCACCAGGAGACCGACACCTTCATGCGCCCAGCCGGGCAGGTGCCGGCCCGAGGCTTCAGCGGCCACCAAAAGGGTGTTGCGCACGATGTTGCCGCCCAGCACCAGCACGCTGACCGCAGGCAGGCGGGTGAAAAAAGCGCGGTTGCCACGTGCCAGGTAGAGCGTGACTGCGCAGGCTGTGAAGTAACCGAACCAGGCCATCTGCACGCCCGAGCAGGGCGCATCGACGATGACCAGGTGGCCATCCACACGCAGGCTGGCACCGCTGCGCTCGACGGCATAGCCTGCCGCCAGCAGCCAGCGGCTGGCTTCGGCAGTGATCACGCGCAGCGGAAAGCCCGCGTAAAACTGCAACGACGCCAGCAGGGGCAGCGCCAGCACCGACAGGCCAAACATGGGCGCAGTGGCCACCGTTGCCGGCAGGTAGGCCGCCAGGCCTGCCGCCAGCGCCAGCACGGCCAGCAAAGCCACGGCCAACGCGGGCAATACGCCCTGCGCGGCTGTGGCCAGCACGGCGCCGGCCAGCGCCACCGTGAGCCAGCCCAGGGGCGGTGCGGCGCGCAGCCTGCGGCGGCTGCGCCAGGCCAGCCAGCCCAGCGCGGCCAGCGCCAGCAAGCCGAGTGGGTCGTCCGACCGGTCGAGCATGCGCCGGCCCATCCAGAGCCAGGCGGGCCAGAGGGCGGCAGCCAGCAGTGCCAGCCAGACCCCGGCCGGCGCGGTGTCGATGCGGATGCCCCAGCGCACGAAGGCGGGCACGCCGACCAGGCGGTGCACCCGAGGCATGCGGGGGAAAAGGGGCCAGCCGGGAAAACGAAACAAGTGCAGCAGTGCCATGGCAGTTCTCTTGGGTGAGGGTTTGGGCACGTTCAGCGGGTGAAGCGGACGGTGTCACCGCGGCAGGCCCTTTGCTGCCGTTCGCGGCGCGCCATCAGGGCCAGCACCGACAGCAGCACGATCACGGCGCCCCAGGTGGCCGGCTCGGGCGTTCCGGGAACTTCGGCGCCTATGGCCAGGTTGCTCACGCCCTGGGGCATGGGCGAGGGCTGGTTCACCGCAGTGGTGTCCTGGGGCTGGGTGTTGCGCACCACCTGGTCCACGGCCAGGAAGCTGGTGTATTGGGTCAGGAGGTTGTATTGCAGGCCGAGTTCAGTGATGCGCTGGCGGTGCGCATCGCCTCCTTCGAGTGCCTCCTGGTCCGACAGGCCGGCGATGCGCTGGCGCGCCCAGAGGTAGCGCAGTGCGGCGGCGTCCTGACCCGCGGCACCGGTGACGGGCACGGCATTGCGGTAAGGGCCGCTGGCGCTTTGGCCTTCGATGACGACCTGGCTGCCAGCGTTCAGTTTGCCGCGCCATTTGCCGAACACCACGACGGGGCGTTCTCCCAGCACGTCGGGCAATTGGGCCGGCTCGACGTCATAGACGTCCATGCCTTCGAAGCGGGCCTTGACGCTGGTGAGCACCGGCGACTCGATCATCCGGCGAAAGCGCCTGGCTTCGGCTTGCGCTTCTGACGGCTGCGTGATGATGAAAGGCTCGCCCATACCGGCGCGGGCCAGGCCTTCCATCAGGTGGCGGTTGACCGATGAGCCGATGCCGAAGGAAAACAGGTTGGCTTGCGAGAGATTGCGGCGCACCAGCTCGAAGGCTTCGCGCTCCACGCTCACATAGCCGTCGGTGACGACCACCACGGTACGCGAGACGTCGGCGGCCTTGGGCTCGGCGTAGACGCGCTTGAGGGCCGGAATCAGTTCGGTGCTGCCGCCGCCGCCCATTTCCTGGATGGTTCGGATCGCCTGTTCAATATTGGCCTGGGTGGCGGGCACGGATTTGGGGCTGAGGAAGCGGTTGCTGCCCGAGAACAGCAGCACGTTGAAGGTGTCGCTGGGCCGCAGGTTGCCGATCAGTTCGCGCAGCAATGCCTTGGCCGTGTCCAGCGGAAAGCCGTGCATGGAGCCCGAGATGTCGACGACAAAAATGTAGTCACGCGGATTGATGGTTTGTGCTGCGACCTGCTTGGGCGGCTCGACCATGGCCAGGAAAAAGTTCTCATCGTTGGCCTTGTCGCCCTGGTAGAGCATCACGCCCGATTCGATATGCTCGCCGGCCAACCGGTAGTCGAGGATGAAGTCGCGGTTGTTGTCGCTCTTGCCGCCCGGGCGCAGCGATACGCTCGCATGGCGGTCGCCTTCGCCGTCTTTTTTCACGTCAACGGTGTGGGATGTGGAGCGCACTTCTTTCAGGCCGATCGGCGTGGCGATCTGCACCTTGATATTAAAAGCGGTTGCCGACGGCTGGCCGGCCGGCAGGTAAGGCTTGGCCACCCACTTCGCCTGGGCCTGCTCCGACTGCGGGCTGTTGTAGCGCGGGCCCACCACCGTGGGAAAGACGAACTGGTAATTGCCCGACTGCGGCACCAGCAGCTCGGTGTAGCGCAGCTCGACCTTGATGTCGTCGCCCGGCAGGATGTTGGCGACATTCATCTGGAACACATTGGGGAGGTGCTGCTCCAGCAGCGCGGCGGTCTTGCCTTCCTTTTGGGCGGTGTCGTATTCGATGCGGGCCTGCTGCTTTTCGCGGATGTTGGCGGTAATCAGCCGGTCGGCCAGGCGCACGTTCATGCCGTAGACGGCGGCGCGCGTCGAGCCGGGGAACACGTAGCGGGCCTCAATGGCGCGCTGGCCTTCATTTTTGTAGTGCTGCGTCACGGTGACGTCGGCAATGACGCCCGAAATCCGCACGTCCACCTGGGTGGATTTCAGCGGGAGCTGGTCCAGGCCGGGCTCATCGCTCTTGACGAAGAAGTAGGGGCTTTCGGTTTTTTGCCGCGGCGCTGCGCTGTCCCTGGCTTCCTGGGCGCATGCCGGCCGCATTGCCAGGGTGATGAAGCAGGCGGCGGTGGCGACAGTGGCCGTGGCAGCCCATAGCCAGCGCGCCGCAGCGGCGTGGGGGGACAGGGTGGGTTCCATAAAAAGCTCCTTGGCAGGCGTGCGACAGTGCACGGAGCCAAGCATCGGACGCAGCCGGGAAGCCGGTTTGAAGCTTTCGGGAAGCCTGTGTGAAGTCGGTGTGAAGGGCCGTGAGCGTGTGTACGGCGTGCCGGGATGTTGCCGCGGCGGCTACATGGCCGCGCGCGGCAGCGACAGCGTAGCCAGCGCCCCGCCGGCCGCTGCATTGGCCAGCTCGATGCGGCCGTGGTGAAGCGAGGCAATCTCTTTCACAAAGGCCAGGCCCAGGCCGGTGCTTTTTTTGCGGGAGTGGGGCCGGGCCAGTGAGTAGAACTTTTCAAAGACCTTGTCCTGGGCGTATTCGGGGATGCCCGGCCCCTGGTCCTGCACCTGGATGCGCACCACGCGCGCGCTGCCGTAGAGCGACACGGCCACCTCGCCGCCCTCGGGCGAGAAGTCGATGGCGTTGTCGAGCAGGTTGCTGACGGCGCGCCGCAGCAAGAACGCATCGCCTTCCACGGCCGCATCTTCCGGTGCGTCGACCTTGAGGCGAACGCCGCGCACCGCGGCAGCGCCCTGGGCGGCGCCGGCCAGCTCTTCCAGCAGCGGCTTGAGCGCCACGGGGACCACGTTGTCCAGGGAGCGGCGGGTTTCCAGTGCGGTGAGCTCCATCATCCGGTCCACCATCTCCTGGATGCGGCCGGCCTCGCGGGTGATGTTGGCCAGGAAGCGCTGGCGTTCGGCCTGCGGCATGCCCTGCTCTTGCAGCAGTTCGGCCGCTCCGCGGATGGCGGAGAGGGGGCTCTTGACTTCGTGGGTCAGGGTCTGCACATAGTCGGCCACGTAATTGCGCCCGGCCAGGGCGTCGCGCATTTCGTCATAGGCTGCGCCGATTACGCCGAGCGCGCGCCGGCCCAGCCGGGGCAGGTTGAGCGAGCGCTGGGCCCGCACATAGCGCACGTAGTCGGCAATCAGGCCGAAGGGCCGCACCAGCCAGACGGAAACGATGACGGCCAGCAGCAGCACCGCGAGCACCGACACCAGGCCGACGTAAAGGGTTTTCTCGCGCGCCGCAGAGACGAACTGGCCAAAGCTGGTGACGGGCTTGCCGACGGTGGCGACACCGATGATTTCGTTGTTCCAGCGGATCGGTGCGCCCACGTACATGACCGAGCTGCGCGGATCGTTCTCGACGTCGGGTGTGGTGCGCGCGCCGTAGTCGCCGCGCAGCGTGTAGCTGACATCGCGCCACTGCGAGAAATCGGCGCCGGGCGGCTGGCCGAGCGAATCGAACAGCAGCCGGCCCGACCGGTCGGTGACGTAAGCGCGCAACTCCACGCGGGTTTTGGTGACCGAATAGATCTGCGAAAGAAACTGCCGCGCGTAGAGCGACTTGAACAGCGGCTCCAGCCGGTCGGTGTCGATGGCGCCGGCGCGAACATCCTGTTCAACCAGGCTGGCCAGCAGGTGGGACGTTTCGACCAGGGACTCCTCGGCCGACTCGCGGTAGCGCGGGTCGAGCTCCGCCAGCAGGCGGTACAGCATGAAGGCAATGCCGACCGCATAAATCAGCAGGATGCCGATGAAGATGCGGTTTCTTTTGGTCATTGGGTCTCCGCGCTTTTTCTCATGGGTGCAAGACGCGCGCTCTGGTCAGAAGCGGCCCTTCGCGG
Source organism: Polaromonas sp. P1_E3 (assembly GCF_056405935.1). Lineage (NCBI taxonomy): Bacteria > Pseudomonadati > Pseudomonadota > Betaproteobacteria > Burkholderiales > Comamonadaceae > Polaromonas > Polaromonas sp. P1_E3. Next base: position 83,398 of record NZ_JBFUBD010000002.1, on the reverse strand, counting down.
CGCCCGTGTGCTCAACGCTGCTCCTGGGGCAGGTCTTCAGCCAGCGCGTAGCCCGAGCCGCGTGAGGTGCGGATGGGCTCGGTATGCGGTGCCACCGCCTTGAGTTTGGCGCGCAGTGTCTTGATGTGCGCGTCCACGGTGCGGTCAAAGCTGCCGCTGCCGTCTTCCCAGACCTTGTCGAGCAGCTCATCCCGTGTGTAGACCCGGCCGGGCTTGAGCACCAGCAGGCGCAGGATGCCGTACTCATAGCGCGACAACTCCAGGGCGCGGCCATAAAAGCGGATCTGGCGGCGCTCCTCGTCGAGCACGAAAGGTGCCGCAGAGGCGCTGGATGCCATGGCGGGCGGCGTGCCCACTTGCGGCGCCGATGCTGGCGGGCGTACGCTTCGGCGCAGGATGCCGCGTACCCTGGCTACCAGCTCACGCGGCGAAAAGGGTTTGGCGATGTAGTCGTCGGCGCCCAGTTCCAGGCCGACCACCCGGTCGATCTCGTCGCTGCGTGCCGTGAGGAACAGCATGGGCACCTGGGCGCCGCCGGGCAGCGCCTGAAGGCGCTTGAACAGCTCAAAGCCGTTGAGGTCGGGCAGGCCCACGTCAAGTATTGCAAGGGCTGGTGTTTCGGCGGCAAATTCCTGCAGCGCCTGGTGCGCCGTGCTGCACCACACGGGCGCGAAGCCGTCTGTGGCCAGCACATACTGGATCGTGTCCGCAATGCCGGACTCGTCTTCGACCACAAGGATGCGCGGCTTGTTGAGCATGGGCGCTATGGTAGCGCCTGCATGCCGCTGCCTTTTCCGGTTGCGTTCCAAACAAGAAAGGCTGCAAGGCATTTAGCCCTGCAGCCCTTATATGGCAAGCGCAAGCAGCTATTAGTTTGATAGCGTCGGGTAGTCTGTGTAGCCTTTTTCGCGGCCGCCGTAAAACGTGGCTTTGTCGGGGATGTTGAGCGGCGCGCCGGCGCGCAGCCGTTCCACGAGGTCCGGGTTGGCGATATAGGGTTTGCCGAAGGCGATCAGGTCGGCGCCGTCGGTGACGGCTTTTTCAGCCAGGGCCTGGTCGTAGCCGTTGTTGACCATCCATGCGCCCTTGCCGCCGGCTTTGCGGTAGGCGGCCTTGAGGGCTGCATAGTCGAACGGGCGGTCGTCGATTTCGCGCGGGCCGCCGGTCGCGCCCTCGATGATGTGGATGTAGGCGAGGTTCAATGCGGCCAGCTGCTTGATCACATACTCGAACAAGGGCTGGGGATCCGTGTCGTGTACATCGTTGGCGGGCGTGACGGGTGACAGGCGGATGCCGGTGCGGCCGCCGCCCACGGCGTCTGTCACGGCGCGCGTGATTTCCAGCAGGAGCCGGGCGCGGTTTTCGATGCTGCCGCCGTAGTCGTCGGTGCGCTGGTTGCTGCCGTTTTTCAGGAACTGGTCCAGCAGGTAGCCGTTGGCGCCGTGGATTTCCACACCGTCAAAGCCGGCGGTTTCCACCGCATTGCGCGCTGCCGCGGCAAAGGTGTGCACGATGCCCGGGATTTCTTCGGACGTGAGTGCGCGCGGCTCGGAGGTTTCGACAAAGGTCGGCACGCCGTCCTCGATCAGCACGGTCTTGGTCTTGGCGGTGATGGCCGAAGGCGCGACCGGCTTGCCGCCGTCAGGCTGGAGTTTGGTGTGTGAGACCCGGCCGACATGCCAGAGCTGCACGACGATCTTGCCGCCTTTTTCATGCACGGCGTGGGTGACCTTTTTCCAGGCATCGAGCTGCTCGGTGCCGTACAGGCCCGGCACGTCGGCATAGCCCTGGCCCTGATGGCTGACGGCGGTGGCCTCGGTGATCAGCAGCCCGGCGCTGGCGCGCTGGCCGTAATAAATCTGCGCGATGTCGGTGGGGATGGCGTTGGGTGAGCGATTGCGCGTGAGCGGCGCCATCACGATGCGGTTGGCAAGGGCCAGGTCACCGGCTTTGTTGGAATCGAATAGGGTGGGCATGGTGGGTCCTGAAGGTCAAAGCTGTGGAAATGAAAACAGGGCCAGTTTGGCCCTGTTTCGATTGGCTTGCCCAACACGGGTTGCTCGTTTCATGCTATTTGATAGGTGTCCCCGTCCCCGCTTCCGATTGCCCTTGTGGATGCGCCGAGGAGCGGAGGGCCAGACGGATCAGGGCAAAAACTTGTTTGAGCGAAGCGAGTTGTTTTTGACCCCGGCTGGACCGAGCACCGCAGGTTGCCCGTAGCGCAGCGAAGGGACGCAGGAACCAGGGTCGCCTTTCTTTTGCTTACTTTTCTTTGGCGAAGCAAAGAAAAGTGAGTTGCATGCCGGGCAACCCCCGGCCCCGGAACGCAAACCAAACGCGGTGCCTGGCATACCACGTTATTTCAGCAATCCCTCATGTTTCATGGCAGCTTGCACGGCAGGCCGAGCCGCCACACGCTCACGAAACGCAGCAATGTTCGCAAACCCCGAAATATCCACCCCCACCCGCGCCGCCCAATTGGTCACAGTGAAGAGGTAGGGGTCGGCCACGCTGAAGGCATCGCCCATCAGGTATTGCTTGCCGGCGAGCTGGCTGTCCACCCATTTGAAGCGCGACATCAGTTTGTCGATGACGATGGTCTTGTACTCGGCCGGTGTGGCGGCATTGAACAGCGGGCTGAAACCCTTGTGCAGTTCGGTGCCGACAAAAGTCAGCCACGACTGCAGCTTGTAGCGCTCCAGCGTGCCATTGGCGGGCGCGAGCTTCTTCTCCGGCACCTGGTCGGCGATGTACTGCACGATGGCCGGGCCTTCGGCGATGCGTGTGCCGTCGTCCAGCTCCAGCAGCGGGACATACCCCAGCGGGTTGATGGTGTAGTAGTCGGTGCCGTCTTCCAGCTGGTGGGTTTTGGTGGGCGCCAGCACATGCTCGAACTTCAGGCCCGACTCGTGCAGCGTGATGTGGGGTGAAAGGGAGCAGGCGCCGGGGGAGTAGTAGAGTTTCATGGTGTCTTGTCCTTTGTGGGGTAACGGAGTGCAGCGGGAGTGTGGCGGGAATGTCGCACAGCCCCTGATGCTAGCCGGAACGGCGGTTTATTGCTGGCCGGCGCGCCACAATAGCCGCATGGCAAAACTTTTCAAATGGCTGGTGTTCCTGGCCCTCGGCTTGATGGTGCTTCTGGCCGGGGTGGCCTACACCTTGCATCGCTGGGTCAGCACGGACGATTTCCGCCAGCGTGTGGAGCGGGAAGCCTCCGCCGCGCTGGGGGTTCCCATGACGCTGGACCGGGTGGCGGTGGACATCTGGCCCCTGCCTGCCGTGGCGCTGAGCGGTATTTCCGTGCAAAGCAAGCCGCCGCTCACGCTCGAGCGCGTTGAAGTGCGGCCCGAATGGCGTCCGCTGCTGCTGGGGCGCCTGGAAGTGGCGACCTTGCTGGTACGCCGCGCGGTGTTACCGCAGCAAGGCATTGATGCGTTGCTCCTGCTGCTGCAAAAGAAAAAGCAGGCGGTGCCTGTCAAGCCGGGTGCGCCGGCGTCCGCAGCCAACACAGGCCCGGAAATGAACCGGCTTGACTGGTTGCCGCGCCGCACGGTGCTGGACGACGTTACCTGGGTGAACACCACCGGTGCGCGAACGACGGTCAAGGGCGAGGCCGGCCTGGGCGCCGACGGACTCCCGGAGAACGCTTCGCTCAAATTGACAGAAGGCAACCTTCAGGGCCTGGAAGCAACGCTGCAACGCGTGGAAGCGCAAGCCGGCGAGGCCGGCGGTGCCGCACAGTGGGACTTGCTTGTGAAGGTGGGTGGCGGCAAGCTGGAAGGCCGCCTGGGCCTTCAGCGTGGTTTTGTGCCGGCAGCCGCTGCGGCAGCCGCCAAGCCGGGTGCCAAGGCGGCGCCGGTGGCCCGCTCGGCGGAAGAGCTGATGTTGCAGGGCCAGCTGAAGACCAGCGGTGTCGAAGTGGCCGCGCTGACGGCGCCCAGCAAGGCACTGACCGGCCTGCTTGACGCCACGACCACGCTCAATGCGCGCGCCGCCACCACTTCTGCGCTGGTGGATGCCCTGCAGAGCCATACCACCTTTACCGTGCGCGATGCGGTGGTGAACGGCCTGGACCTGGCCAAGGCGGTCAAGACCGTGGGGCTGAGCCGCGGGGGCCAGACACGGCTTGACACGCTGGCCGGGCAGGTCACCACCTTGGGGAGGTCGGCACAACTGACCAACCTGGTGGCCAGTTCAGGCGCCTTGAGCGCCACCGGCAATGTGGTGGTCTCGTCCGCCAAGGCCCTGAGCGGGCAGGTCAGTGTGACGCTGGCCGGCGACAGCAAGATCGGCAGCGCCATCGGGGGCGCTGTAGGGGTGCCGCTGGTGGTGGGCGGCACGCTGGACAACCCGGAAGTCACGCTGTCGCGCGCAGCGCTGCTGGGCGCCGCCATCGGCACGGTATTGCTGCCTGGCGTGGGAACCGGGGCTGGTGCCGGCGTTGGCGAAAAGGTCGGCCAGAGCCTGCGCGGCCTCTTTGGCAAATAAGCCGCCGGGCCGCACGCCCGGTTTGTGCGCCAGTTCCGCGAGTGGGGACGCCCTTTAAGCAGGACTGCTGCGTCCTGTCCTACAGCCCCATGCGGGCGCTGCTGATTCGGAATAGGGCCGCCAACTTTTAGCATGAGGGCGTGTGGTCATGGGCTGCATGGGTATGCAGCGGCTTGCTTTGATGCCCATGACGCGTAACGACGTAACGCCTCCTGCTGCGCATTGGCGCAGGAGGCCAATTTTCTGGAGGCCATGATGCTCAAGTACGCGATTATTTTTGCGGTGATTTCATTGATCGCCGGTGCGCTCGGTTTTGGCGGCGTGGCAGCAGGTGCTGCCGGTATTGCCAAAATCCTGTTCGGCCTGTTCCTGATCCTGGCGGTGATTTTTGTCGTGCTGGCCGCGTTGGGCGTGGGCGCGGCGAAGAAGGCGCTCAAGTAGATGGCAGGGCGAGCCGACGTCCCGGCCAGCATGGCCGCGCGGTTCCGGCAGCGGCTGTTTCAGCCGTGGAGGCAGCCGGGCAGTGAAGCAGCGCGCCTGCCTGCGCCGCCCGTTGGCACGGCCCCCAGGCGCCAGCTGACTTTCCAGGCCAGTATTGCCGAGTTTTTATTGATCAACCGTTTGCGTGCGCGCCGTCCGGCAGCACCTTCGGCCGATGTGCTGGAACGCGCGGCCCGCATTGTGTTTGTGACGTGCAAGAACTGGTTTGCACCGGCCGAGAGCCGTGACGTCCGCCACCGCACGCGCCTCTGAGCTGCGGCTTTCCCGTTCGCACCAATTTCAGCCGTGCAGTGGCCGCGCCCGGCCATCAGGGCTTTTTTCATCCAGGGTTCTTTTTACCGGTCAGGTTTATGCAMACCACATTGATTGATTTGCTGCTGGAATACGAGGTCAGCAATCCCGCCCATTTCCTGCTCCATATTGAGGCGGCGTTTCACGAGGGCCATCAGGTCCTTGAGGAGCGCTTGACCATCACTCCCAGCATGAAAGTCCGGAACTTTTCGGATGAGCGCAGCGGCAACCGCTTTCTCCGGCTGGACGCTCCCAAGGGCGTGCTGTCCGTGAACTACCACGCACGCGTGGAACTGAATCCAGCCCCTGTACCCCTGCACCTGGACGAAACGCCTGTCACGGCGGTTCCGGACGATGTGCTGCGTTACCTGATGCCCAGCCGCTATTGCGAATCCGACGTGATGAGCCGTGCTGCGCAGCAGCTGTTTGGCCATTTGCCCCCGGGCATTGGCAGGGTTCGGGCCATCGAAGCCTGGATTCACGATTCCATCGGCTACCTTCCGGGTTTCAGCAATTCGACCACGACCGCGCAGGAGGTGTTTGTGCAGCGCGCGGGGGTGTGCCGCGACTTTGCACACCTGGGTATCACGCTGTGCCGGGCCTTGAACATTCCCGCGCGGCTCGTGGTGGGGTATGTGCATTTTGAGGAGCCGCCGCAGGACTTTCACGCCGTGTTTGAAGCCTGGCTGGAGGGACGGTGGGTGATTTTTGACCCGACGCGCATGGCGCCTGTCGACCGCCTGGTGCGCGTAGGCACGGGCCGCGACGCCAAGGACGTGGCCTTTGCCACCATCTTTGGCGACGTGCAGATGCTGCGCAAGGAGCTGTCGATCACCGAGGGGGACATCCTGCCCGGGGTTTCGACGGGCGTGCATTCCCCCGCGCTGACCGTGGTCACGGTCTAGTCCGCTGGCCCCGCTTATCAGCCCACTGGCGCCGCCATGGCTGCCGCGGTGCGGCGCTTGAGCACCAGCAACCCGAACAGCGTGGCCGTGATGTACATGCTGAAGGAGTAAATCGCCGCTGGAAGGGCCAGCTGGAAGTTGTTCAGCACGGCCAGCGCGATGAAGATCGCCAGCGTCGCGTTGTGGATGCCGATTTCGTAGCTGATGGCAGTGGAGATGGGCTTGTCCAGCCCTGTTGCACGCGACACGTAATACCCCGCCAGCAGGCTCACCAGGTTGAAGGCCAGCACCGCAGGGCCCACAGCCGAAAAGGTGCTGGCAAGCGCCTGCCACTCCTTGACGACTGCGCCGATAGCCACGACGGCCAGCACGATGATGCTGAAGACCTTGGTCGGGTTCTCACTGCGCGCGGCCCAGGCGGGTTTGCGTGTGCGCAGCCACATGCCGATCGCCACCGGCACCAGCACGATGACGATCACCTCCACCACCTTGCCGAACTGCAGCGGCACGACCTGGCCGGTTTTGGCGAAGGTCTCGATCGCCCAGTTGGCGATCACCGGCATGGTGACGATGGACAGCAGGGTGTTGATGGCGGTCAGTGAGATGTTCATCGCCACATTGCCGCCGAAGAGGTGGCTGAACAGGTTGGCCGAAATGCCGCCGGGTGAAGCAGCGAGCAGCATCAGCCCCACCGCAAAGAGCGGCGGCACCTTCAGCAGCACGATGATCGCGTAGCACGCCATTGGCAGCACGATGACCTGCAGCACCAGTGCCACCGCCACGGCCTTGGGGTATTTGAGCAGGCGGGTGAAGTCCTCGACCTTCAGGGTCATGCCCAGGCCAAGCATGACCAGCGCGAGCGCCGCGATCAGCAGCTGCGCGACGACAGGTGAGCCGCCGCTCATGACTTGTAGCTTTCGTCGAGTTTGTCGAGCTTGCGGATCAGCGAAGGCCAGACGAAGGCGCCACCCATGCCGCCGGTTTGCACGCGCATGGCTTCGGCCACGCCCTTGACGATCAACGGGTTCACTTGCGTGAGTTCGCCACCGGCCTGCGCGTCCAGCTGGATGCGGCAGGTGTTCTCGAAGGTGTACATGCTCAGGAATGCGTCGGCAATCGTCTTGCCCACCACGAGCAGGCCGTGGTTGCGCAGCATCAGGAAATTGGCGTTGCCCAGGTCGGCCTGTAGCCGTGGCTTTTCATCGTCGCGGAAGGCCACGCCTTCGTACGCGTGATACGCCAACGAGGCCAGCACAAAGGTGGATTGCTGGCTGATGGGCAGCACGCCGCACTTTTGCGCGCTCACGGCCACGCCGGCGCGCGTGTGGGTGTGCAGCACGCAGCCGGCATCGGCGCGCGCCTCATGCACGGCGCTGTGGATCACAAAGCCGGCCGGGTTCACCGGGAAGGGCGTGTCAATGACCTTGTTGCACTGGCCGTCGACCTTGACCAGGCTGGAGGCCGTGATCTCGTCAAACATCAGGCCGTAGGGGTTGATCAAAAAGTGATGATTGCCGGCACCGGAAATGGCCTCAGGCAGCTTGGCGCTGATGTGGGTGAAGACCAGGTCGCTCCAGCCGTAGAACGCGACGAGGCGATAACAGGCGGCGAGGTCGCAGCGCAGTTGCCATTCTTCGGCGCTGACGACTTCCTTGAGGGAGGGGATGTGCATGGGGGTTGTCTCCGTGGTTTGTATCAATAAAGGTGCTCTTTCGGCACGAACTGTCCACGATACGTGGGTGCTTGACTGGGAACTGTCAAAAATTTGACAATTGGCCGCATGCCTGTCGTTCCGAAGACACCTTCGCCACTTTCGCCACCGCCATCCTTGCTCGCCCGCATGTCGGCCAACCCGTGGTTCGGCGCGCTACCGGCGGTGGACCGCCAGGCGCTGCTGGCGTCGTCCGAGGTGCTGCGCCTGCGGCCCGGCGAAATGCTGTTTCGCCAGGGCGATGCGCCCGGCGGCTTTTATGGCTTGCTGGAGGGCCTGCTGAAAATCTCCTCGCTGCGTGAGGACGGGCGCGAGGCCATCCTGGTGGTGCTGGAGGCGGGCAACTGGATCGGCGAGATCTCGCTGATGGATGGCGAGCCGCGCACGCACGATGCCACGGCCTTGTCGGCGGTGGAGGTGCTGGTGGTGCCGCAAGCGGCCTTTGCGGTGCTGATGCAGGGCGCGCCGTTTGCGCGGGCCATCGCGGGGTTGCTGGCCGCGCGCGTTCGCTCGCTCTACGGCATGGTGGAAGACGCCGCGCTGCGTTCAACACGCGCCCGGGTCGCGCGCCGCTTGCTGCTGCTGGCGCGCGGCGATGCCACGATGGCATTGAAAGCGCGGCCGGTGGTGCGGGTTTCGCAGGAGGCGCTGGCCATGATGCTGGGTATCAGCCGGCAAACCTTGTCGGTGGAGCTCAAGGTGATGGTGCAGCGGGGCGCCATCTCGCTCGGTTACCGCTGCATTGAAATTGTTTCGCCTGCCCGGCTGGAGGCGCTCGGCAACGTGTCGCCCTGACGGGAATGGGTGCGTTCAGCCGCGGGGCCGCGTGGCGTTTTCCAGTTGCGTGAGCCACACCATGGCCGCGTCCGCGCTGGCCCCGCACATATCGGCCGAAGGCATCAGTTGCCCGCACACGGCCGGCCTTTCGGGTTGGCCAAAGATGAGGCAGCGCTGCTGATCGTCCAGCTGCACGCAGCGCACACCGGCCGGCTTGCCGTGGGGCATGCCGGGTATGGCGGAGCTGATGGAGGGTGCGGTGCAACAGGCACCGCAGCCGGGACGGCAGTTCATGGGTGAATGCTTGCTATGAAATACGTAGCTGCTTGCGCACGCCACCATTGGCCTGCAGCCGTATTTGATGCTACAGCGCTGCGGCTCATAGTGGCGTGATGTCAGTCGGGTTTGATCTTTGCCCGTGCCGCGACTTCTTTCCAGCGCACCTGCTCGGTCTTGATGAATGCGCCGTACTGGGCCGGGCTGTCGCCCACAGGCTGGGCGGTGTCGCCGCGCAGGCGTTCGGTGGCCTGCGGGTTGCGCATGGCTTTATTGCACGCTTCGGCGATGCGGTCGATGTTGGCCTGCGGCATGTTGGCCGGCGCATTGAGGCCGTACCACTGCGTCATTTCAAACCCGGGGTAGCCGCTTTCCGCCACGGTGGGCACGTCGGGCAGCTGGGGCAGGCGCTCCTTGGTGCCGGTCGCAATGCAGCGCAGCTTGCCTGACTTGATGTGCGCCAGGATGGCCGGCGCACCCACACTTGCCGCTTCAAGCCGTCCGGCCAGCAGGTCGGTCAGCTGCGGGCCGGTGCCGCGGTAGGGCACGTGCAGCACAAAAATACCGGTGGCCATCTTCAGGTATTCAAACGCCAGGTGGCCGGCGCTGCCGTTGCCGGCCGAGCCGTAGTTGAGCTGGCCGGGCTTGGCCTTGGCCAGCGCGATGAATTCTTTCAGGTTGTTCGCAGGCACGCTGGAATTGACGACATACAGGCTGGGCACTTTGGCCAGCAGCGAGATCGGCTTGAAGTCCTTGTTGGTGTCGAAGGGCAGCTTGTCAAAGATAAAGGGGTTGACCGCCATGGTGCCGATGTGGCCCAGGATGATGGTGTGGCCGTCGGTGGAGGCTGCGCATTCCTGCATGGCGATGTTGCCGCTGGCACCGGGCTTGTTTTCCACAAACACGGTTTGGCCCAGGCTTTTGGTGAGTTCATTGGCCGCCGAGCGCGCAACGATTTCCGAGCTGCCGCCGGGCGCGAACGGCACGAGCAGGCGTATGGGTTTGCTGGGCCAGCCGGCCTGCGCATGCAGCAGCCCGGGAAAGGCTGAAACCGCTGCCAGTGCGCCGCCAGCCTTGAGGCCGAGTTGCAATGCGCCGCGGCGCGTGTTGAGGTGTTTCATCTGATGTGTCTCCATGTTGTGGCTGCCGTGGTTTTCATCGCCGGCGGGTCGGTCCAATATAGGACCGTACATGAGGTGCGGCGCTACGTGATTCCGCTAATGAGGCTAACCCCCATGCGCTACATGAAGGACGCGTCGAAACGTTCGCGCGCGGCCTTCAGGTTCTGGTGGTTGCGCTCGGCCCAGTTGTCCAGCGGAATCAAGGTTTCGCTGAGCGACTGGCCCAGCGCGCTGAGCTGGTATTCGACATGCGGCGGCACGGTCTGGCGGTCAAAGCGCAACACCAGGCCGTTTCGCACCAGTTCCTTGAGCGTTTGCGTCAGCATTTTTTGGGAGATGCCTTCGATCTTGCGCATCAGCTCGTTGTTGCGCACCGGGCCGTCGGCCAGCGCCGGGATGACCAGCAATGCCCATTTACTGGCGACCAGCTCCAGCGCCTGGCGCGATGGGCAGGCCTGGCTAAACACAGTTGAAGAGTCGGCGGGTAGGTCGTCGGGAATTGTCATGGTTACCAGAAGGTGCGTACTTGTCTATGGGTAATCGTAAACCTAAGCTGGGGGCTCTTCAATCTCACTTCATCCTTAACCCTGTTCCCGAAAGAAAGACTCCCGATGGCCTGGCTCTATTTACTCGCCGCAAGCATTGTCGAAATCGCAATGGCCTTGTTCCTGAAATCTTCCGAAGGCTGGACGCGCCTGTGGCCCAGCGTGCTGGGGGTGGCCGCGGCCGGTGCCAGCATTTTCTTTTTGACGCATGCCGTGAAGACCTTGCCGGTGGGCACGGCCTACGCGATCTGGACCGGCATCGGCTCGGTCGGCGTGACGCTGATTGGCATTCTCTGGATGGGCGAAAGCGCCTCGGCACTGCGCCTGACCTGCGTGGCGCTGGTGGTGGCCGGCATGGTGGGCTTGCGCCTGCTGGACGGCGCAGCGTGATGCCGGGCATCGCAAGGAGAAACGCATGACGCATCTGTTTTATATCGAGGCCTCGCCGATGCAGGCGGCATCGACCTCAACTACCGTCGCCACCGCCTGGCTGGACGCCTATCGCCAGGCGCATCCAGAGGACACCGTGGACACGATCAATGTGTGGGACATCGACCTGCCGCCTTTTGACGCCGACATGATTGCCGCCAAGTTCGCCGTGCTGCGCGCGCAGAATGCGACGGGGCCGCAGCGGGCATTGTGGGCGCGTGCGGTCGCAGTGTCGCAGCGCTTCAATGCGGCGGACCGGTATCTCTTCAGTTTGCCGATGTGGAATTTCGGCATCCCGTATCGCCTTAAGCATTTCATCGATGTGGTGACGCTGCCGGGGCAGAACTGGGCCTGGTCACGGCAGACGGGTTACCGGGCGCTGCTGCCGGGCAAGAGCGCGACGCTGGTGTATTCAAGCGCCGGTGCGTATCCGCTGCAACCCGATGAAGACGAGTCGGATTTCCAGAAACCTTATATGCGGCGCTGGTTGCGTTTTCTGGATATTGAGGTGACAGCGGAAATCAGCGCGGCACCAACGTTGGTGCCGCCTGAAGAATTGGCAGTGACCAGGGCTGCCGCGATCGAGCGCGCGCTGGCCTTGGCCTCTGCGCGCTAGTTAAGGCGCAAGCCGGGCGCTGGCAAACAGCACCTGGTCGATCACCGCCTGCACGTTCTTGAGGTGCGCCTCATCGAGCAGCTTGCCGTCCTCGTCAAAAGCGCTCCCGGCGCGGCCCAGGGCGAAAGCCTTGGGCGCGACCCAGCACTGTGCGTTGAGCAAAAGCGGCACCAGGTGGCTTTGCGAGCGCAGGCCGCCGAGTGCGCCGGGCGAGGCGCTGAGCACGCCGACCACTTTGCCGGTGAAAGACTTGAAGCCTTCGTGCCAGGCCGGGTCGCTCTTGACGGGGCTGGAGACCCAGTCGATGGTGTTCTTGAGCAGGGCGGTGTAGCTGCCGTTGTATTCGGGTGAGCAGATGATCCAGGCCGGGTGCTCGAACATGAGCTGCTTGAGCTTCATCACGTCGGGCGGCGTGCCTTGGGCTTCAAGGTCGGCGTTGTACATGGGAATGTCGAAATCAGCCAGCTCGATGTGGGTGACTTCGGCGCCGCTGGCGCGCGCCAGTGCGGCGGCCGCCTGGGCGAGTTTGCGGTTGAAGGAGTTTTGGCGGGTGCTGCCGGCGAAGATAAGAAGTTTCATGGCCGCTATTGTGGCTGTTGCGGGCCGGCTTGGGCTGGGCACCCCCCAAATCCCCGTTTACAAGGCTTTCAGGCCTCCAGCCCAATGGGAACAAGCGCGAGCAGCTATTAAATTGATAGCTAAATCCTGAGGCCGCACAAGGCCATGCCCTTCGGCGAGCCGCACAAATCAGGCCTCGCCTGATAAAATTACGCCTTCGTCCTGTGGGGACCGATGGGTCAGGGCATTGCATGGCGCACCGTGTGGTTGCGGCAAGCCTGGCCACCATCGACACCGGACCGCTCCATGGCCTGCAGGCGCCCCAGCCTGAAAGCCGCTTTACCCGAAGGAGGCGTGATGCACTCGCCTTATGTTTACCCGCAAGAATTTGACGTGATCGTGGTCGGTGGCGGCCATGCCGGCACCGAGGCCGCGCTGGCTTCCGCACGCATGGGCTGCAAGACTTTGCTGCTGACCCATAACATCGAGACCTTGGGCCAGATGAGTTGCAACCCGTCGATCGGCGGGATCGGCAAGGGCCACCTGGTCAAAGAGGTGGACGCCATGGGCGGGGCGATGGCGCTGGCCACCGACGAGGGCGGCATCCAGTTCCGCATCCTGAACAGCTCCAAGGGACCGGCCGTGCGCGCCACCCGCGCGCAGGCCGACCGCATTCTGTACAAGGCGGCGATTCGCCGCAAGCTGGAGAACCAGCCCAACCTGTGGCTGTTCCAGCAGGCGGTTGACGACCTGATGGTCGAGGGCGACCGCGTGGTGGGCGCCGTGACCCAGGTCGGCATTCGGTTCCGTTCGCGTACCGTGGTGCTGACGGCCGGGACTTTCCTGGACGGCAAGATCCATGTCGGGCTCAACAACTACTCGGCGGGCAGGGCGGGCGACCCACCGGCCGTGTCCCTTTCGGCCCGGCTCAAGGAACTCAAGCTGCCGCAGGGCCGGCTCAAAACCGGTACGCCTCCGCGCATCGACGGCCGCACGATTGACTTCAGCAAATGCACCGAACAACCCGGCGACGGCATGCCGGGCGGTGCCGAAGGCCCGGTGCCGGTGTTCAGTTTTATGGGTGGCGGCATCGCCCACCCCAGGCAAATGCCGTGCTGGATCACCCACACCAACGAGCGCACCCACGAGATCATCCGCTCCGGTTTTGACCGCAGCCCCATGTTCACCGGCAAGATCGACGGCGTGGGGCCGCGCTATTGCCCGAGCGTGGAAGACAAGATCAACCGCTTTGCCGACAAGGACAGCCACCAGATTTTTCTGGAGCCGGAAGGCCTGACCACCCACGAGATTTACCCCAACGGCATCTCGACCAGCCTGCCCTTTGACATTCAGTACGACCTGGTCCGTTCCATGGCCGGCATGGAAAACGCCCATATCCTGCGGCCCGGCTACGCCATCGAATACGACTACTTTGACCCGCGGGCGCTGAAGTCCAGCTTTGAAACCCGCGCCATTGGCGGCCTGTTTTTTGCCGGGCAGATCAATGGCACGACCGGATACGAAGAGGCGGCGGCCCAAGGCATGTTTGCCGGAATCAACGCTGCACTGCAATGCCAGGAAAAAGAAGCCTGGTTGCCGCGGCGAGACGAAGCCTATCTGGGCGTACTGGTCGACGACCTGATCACCAAGGGTGTGACTGAGCCCTACCGCATGTTCACCAGCCGGGCCGAGTTTCGCCTGATGCTGCGCGAGGACAACGCCGATATGCGCCTGACTGAAAAAGGCCGGGAACTGGGCCTGGTGGACGACGCCCGCTGGGATGCCTTCAACCGCAAGCGCGACACTGTTTCACGTGAAACAGCCCGGCTTCGGACAATCTGGGTCAATCCGAACAACTTGCCGGTGGCTGAAGCCGAGCGGGTTCTGGGTAAATCCATCGAGCGGGAATACAACCTGCTGGACTTGCTGCGCCGCCCGGATGTGAACTACGCCGGGTTGATGTCGCTGGAGGAGGGCAAGTACGCCAACCCTGAACTGGCCGCCGAAGCAGCGGCCAGCGACGACATGGCCAAAAGCGTGATCGAGCAGATCGAGATTACGGCCAAGTACGCCGGCTATATCGACTTGCAAAAGACCGAAGTCGAACGGGCGTCGCATTACGAAAACCTCAAATTGCCCGCCGACCTGGATTACCTGCAGGTCTCTGCTTTGAGTTTTGAGGCGCGCCAGACCTTGGCCAAACACCGGCCCGAGACCCTGGGTCTGGCCTCCCGGATCTCCGGCATCACGCCCGCGACCATCTCCCTGCTACTGGTGCACCTGAAGAAAAACCTCTGGAAAAACACGACGCCACTCCAGGCGGCAGGGGCTTCCACCGAAAAAGCCCAGGCCTGATGCGGAGCGGTGAACAGGATTTGCGCGCCGGGCTCAAGGCGCTGCAACTGGACTTGGGCGATGCACAAGTCAGCCAGCTGCTGGATTACCAGGACTTGATCGGTAAATGGACCAAGGTTTACAACCTCACGGCCGTGCGTGATCCGGCGGAAATGCTGACCCATCATTTGCTGGACAGCCTGGCGGCGGTGCCACCGCTACAGCGGTATTTGAAAAAAGCCGGACTGGAGCAGGGTGCAAAATTGCTGGATGTGGGTTCCGGTGCCGGCCTCCCGGGTGTTGTTATTGCGATTTGCTGCCCAACTGTGGCGGTGACTTGCGTGGACACCGTGGCCAAAAAGGCCGCGTTCATCAAGCAGGCGGCGCTGGCTTTGAAGCTGCCCAACCTCTCTGGTCTGCACGCCCGGGTCGAAACGATCACCACCTCTTTCGACGTGATTTGCTCCCGGGCTTTTGCGTCCCTGGTTGATTTCACCAACTGGTCGACCGATGCTTTGGCGCCGCAGGGTGCCTGGATGGCCCTGAAAGGCAAGCACCCGGCTGACGAAATCGCCGCCTTGCCGGCCAGCGCTGAAGTGTTTCACGTGGAACAACTGCAGGTTCCGGGGCTGAATGCCGAGCGCTGTATTGTCTGGATGCGGGCGAAAACTGCCGCCGGCCCGGCCTGAAACCAAGGCTGGGAGCGTGAGCCCGTTGTTCGGGCACAAAAAGAATCCCAAGCGAACGCTGAATCGACCTTGATCGGCCTGGTTTGGCGCTTCTGCCGCACACCCCTGTCGTAAACTCAGGTTCTCTCATTTTTCTCTACTTTCTGGAGAACCTCCATGTTGGGCTCATTTGTTGGCATCGCTGACTACGGTGCTTTTGTCGTCGCCATCATTGTGTTTTTGCTGATTCCCGGCCCGGGCAACCTGGCGCTGATCACCTCGACCAGCAAGGGCGGCATCGCGGGCGGCTTGGGTGCAACCTTCGGCGTAATCGCGGGCGACCAGGTCTTGCTGTGGGCGGCGGTGGCTGGCGTGTCGGCCATCATGGCGGCTTACCCGACGGCTTTTCATCTCGTCCAGTGGGCGGGCGCGATTTACCTGGCCTGGCTGGGCATCAAGATGCTGATGGCCAAGCCCGGCGATGCGCCGCTGCTCAACATCAAGCCGCGCCACTACTTTCAGCAGGCGATGATGATCACCTTGCTGAACCCCAAGGCCATCGTGTTCTACATGGCCTTCTTCCCGCTGTTTGTTGACCCGGCCCAGCACCAGGGGTTGAAGACTTTTGCCGTGATGGCAGCCACCATTGCCGGGCTGACTTTCCTGTATGGCCTGACCTCTGTGATGATCACCTACCACTTGGCTGAACGCATCCGCGCCAACCCCAAAATCACGTCCATCCTGAATAAGTTGGCTGGCGTGTTCCTGATCGGCTTTGGCCTCAAGCTGGCTGTCTCGAAGTAAATTGCTCCCAACAACTAAAAGAAACTGATGGCCAAAATATTCTGCGTAGCCAACCAAAAGGGTGGGGTAGGGAAGACAACAACGACGGTCAATCTGGCGGCGGGCCTGGCCAAAGTCGGTCAGCGTGTGCTGATGATTGACCTGGATCCGCAGGGCAATGCCACCATGGGTTCGGGCGTCGACAAACGCAAGCTGGAAATGACGGTGTACGACGTGCTGCTCGAATCAGCCTCGGTGGCTGAAGCGCGCGTGCACAGCGAGAAGTGCGGCTACGACGTGTTGGGGGCCAACCGCGAACTGGCGGGCGCAGAGGTCGAACTGGTCGATGTCGAGCGCCGCGAAAAGCGCCTCAAGCTGGCGCTCGCCGAGGTCGACAGCCAGTACGACTTCGTGCTGATCGACTGCCCGCCGTCGCTCAGCATGCTGACGCTCAACGGCCTGTGCTGCGCGCACGGTGTGATCGTGCCCATGCAGTGTGAGTACTTCGCGCTCGAAGGCCTGACCGACCTGGTCAACACCATCAAGCAGGTGCACGCCAACCTCAACAAGGACCTGCAGATCATCGGTCTCCTGCGCGTGATGTTTGACCCACGCATCACCTTGCAGCAGCAAGTCAGCGACCAGCTCAAGGAACATTTTGCCGACAAGGTGTTCAACACCGTGATCCCGCGCAACGTGCGCCTGGCCGAGGCGCCCAGCTACGGCCTGCCCGGTGTGGTGTTTGACCCGTCCTCCAGGGGCGCGCAGGCGTTCGTCACCTTTGCCGAGGAAATGGTTGGCCGCATCAAGGCGATGTGACCGCCCAAGCCTGTTTGACAGATAAAAGTGCCCGCAGCCCAATAGGGACGGGCGCAAGCAGCTATTAAAATCATAGCAAGCCGATAGTTCTTTCCATGAAACCCGACAACGTCCTCATTCTTCCCGGCTGGAAAAGCAGCGGCCCTGGCCATTGGCAAACGCTCTGGGAGGCGGCCGACGGCTACACGCGCGTGGAGCAGCACAGCTGGATGCATCCTCTGCGCGGCGACTGGACGGCGCGCCTGGAAGAGGTGTTGCTGTCCTGCGATGAACCTGCGGTGCTGGTGGCGCACAGCCTGGGCTGCATGCTGGTGGCGGCCTGGGCCAGTCATTCGAAAAACATCCACCGCGTCAAAGGCGCGCTGCTGGCGGCCCCGCCCGACATCGACCGCGAGGACGTGCGCGAAATGCTCCCCAGCTGGTCGCCGGTACCCATGAACAAACTGCCGTTTGAGAGCGCGGTGTTTGCCAGCAGCGACGATCCCTTTTGCGCAATCCAGCGGGCGCGGCAGTTCGCCGCCGCCTGGGGGTCTGCCTTTGTGGACGCCGGGCCGCGTGGCCACCTCAACGCCGAGAGCGGCCTGGGTGACTGGCCCGAAGCCTACCTGCGGCTGCTGCAGCTCAAGGACCTGACCTCGCCGGCGATCCAGCCTTCGCCTGATATCACGCCCAAACCATGACCGCACTCTCATTTCTTCGCCTCCGCCCGCAGCATCTGCGCATCGGGCTGGCACTGGTGGCTTTATGGGCCGGCCCGGCGCTGCATGCTGAACCGGATGAGGCCGTGCTGAACAAGGCCAATGGCTATCCCATCGGCACATCCRCCACCTGGTACAACAACCCTTACCGCGTCGGCTCCTGGTCCGCGCTGGACAAGGTGCCGGGCGTGCAGGTTCGTGTGGTGGCGCGGCCGGCCCAGGCCAGCCCCCTGCCGCAGGCAGCCAGGCCGGTGCCCGTCACCTACCGCTACAAGGGCGCGAATTACTCACTCGCCGACTACCTGGACCGCCAACGCGTCACCGGCCTGCTGATTCTGAAGAACGGCGAGATCGTCGCCGAGCATTACCGTTACGGCCGCAAGGACGATGCACGCTTCCTGTCGTTCTCGATGGCCAAGAGCGTGACTTCGCTGCTCGTCGGTAAGGCGCTTTCGATGGGGTTGATCGCTTCGCTCGACGACCCCGCCGAGAAGTACGCCAGGGATCTCACCGGCAGCCCTTACGGCGCCACCACGATCCGTCAGCTGCTGCGCATGAGCTCGGGCCTGACGTTTACCGAGCGCTACGACTTCAAGGACGACATCTCCCGGTTGTCGCGCGCCAGCGCCGGTACGCCCGGTGCGGGCAAGCCGGTGGACGTGTTGCGCAGCATCACCGACCGGCATTCCCCCGCCGGCGAAAAATTTGTTTACGCCAGCGCCGAGACCGATGTGCTGGGCCGCGTGTTGACAGCCGCCACCGGCAAGAACATGGGCGAGCTCACCACTGATTGGCTGTGGAAGCCGATGGGCGCTGAGCACGATGCCTTCTGGCGCGTTTCCAGCGATGGGCAGGAACAGTCATTCGGCGGCTTCAACGCCAGCCTGCGCGACTGGGCTCGGCTGGGCCAATTGCTGGCCAATGACGGCCGCGCGATCGACACGGCGACCGGCAAGCCCGGCGTATTGCAGGTCTTGCCGCTGGACTACCTGCTGGACGCTACCGATCCGGCACGCCAGCCGCCCGCCTTCAAGCCGCGCGTGGCCACGCCGTACTTCGGCTATGGCTACCAGTTCTGGCTCATGCCGCTGCGGGCACGCACGTTTGCCATGCAGGGCATCCACGGCCAGACGGTGTATGTGCAGCCGTCCACCGGCACGGTGATGGTGCTCACTTCAGTGTGGGACCAGGCCAGCGGCAAACAGGACGTGCAACCTTATGAAGAGCGCGACGCCCTCTGGCGCGGCGTGCTGCAATCACTGGGCGGGGACCTCACGCCCGGCCCGCAATGACGAATTGAAAGAAAGAAAAACCATGGTCACGAAAAAACCCAAGGGCCTCGGCCGCGGGCTCGAAGCACTGCTCGGCCCCAAGGTCAGCGAAAGCGCGACGGACGCGGAGAACGCCAGCAGCACGGCCAACAGCCCGGGCCTGCCGGCCTCGCTGCGCCTCAGTGACATGGTCGCCGGCCAGTACCAGCCGCGCACACGCATGGACGAAGGCGCGCTCTACGAGCTGGCCGAATCCATCAAGGTGCAGGGCATCATGCAGCCTATCCTGGTCCGCCGGCTGACCAGCGGCGCCAACGACGGCAAGTACGAAATCATCGCCGGCGAGCGGCGTTTCCGCGCGGCCAGGCTGGCCGGGCTGGACGAGGTGCCGGTGCTGGTGCGCGACGTGCCTGACGAGTCGGCCGCCGCGATGTCGCTGATCGAAAACATCCAGCGAGAAGACCTCAACCCGCTCGAAGAAGCCCACGGCCTGCAGCGCCTGGTCAAGGAATTCGGCCTCACGCACGAGCTGGCCGCGCAGGCCGTGGGCCGCTCGCGCAGTGCGGCTTCCAACCTGCTGCGCCTGTTGAACCTGGCCGACCCGGTGCAGACCATGCTGATGGCGGGCGACCTGGACATGGGCCATGCGCGTGCCTTGCTGGGCCTGGACCGTGCGGCGCAGATCACCGCGGCCAACCAGATATCGGCCAAAAAAATGTCAGTGCGCGAGGCCGAAAGCCTGGTTAAAAAACTCAGCGCCGAGTTTTCGCTGAAGCCGCAAAAAGCCACCAAGGAAAAGTCCCGCGACACCCGCCGTGTGGAAGAAGAGCTCGCCGACCTGCTGATGGCCAACGTGGAAGTGCGCATCAAAAAACAGGTCAAACGCAATGGCCGGCGCGAAGACATGGGCGAGGTGGCCATCCAGTTCGCTTCGATGGACGAACTCAACGGATTGATCGAACGCTTGCGCGGCAACAAGTAGCCTGTTCGGGTTAATTTTTCTGGCAAGACGAAGTGACTGCGTTTCAAATGTGAACTAATTCACGACTTTCTCGACTCTTACGCCGCTTTCTTTAAAAAGCGGGTGACGGTTGGCGCCCACATGCTTATTGTTACTACATGTAATTATTTGTGTGTTTGCGTATGAAATACTCGGCGAACCGTTCTTTCCGTAGCGCTCACCATTCAAGGGCCGGTGTTACCGCGCCCGTCGCGATGGGCCAGATCAAGCCGGGCTGGCGAAAAGGATTTGCCGGTCTTGGTGCTGGCGCTGCCCTAGCCGCGGTAATGGCACTGGCGCCTCAGGCCAGCAAGGCGCAGCAAACCATTGAGCGCGTCAAGCTGACGGACAACGACCTCAGCTGCCAGCAGATGTACGCCGAGGCGCAGCAGATGGACACCACCATGGCCCTGGCTGGCCCGGGCCTGCCGGTTGTGGGAGCAACGCCCTCCGCCACCGCCGTGCCCGCCGCCGTCGTGCCCGGTGGCGCGCTCACGCTGGCGCAAATGCATGCACCGACGGCCGCGCTGGCCACGCAGCAGGGGCTTTCGGCTCAGTACCAGCAGCAAATTGCCAACAACATGGCGGCGGCCCAGCAGAACGGCCGCCATTCCGCTGTGCCATCGCCCGCCCAGGCCAGCGGCCTGGCCGGTGCGCTGGGCGCAGGAATGCTGGGCTCCTTGCTGGCGGGCACCAATGCCCCGGCAGCCGTGCCCTCCACAGCACCGGCGCCAGCGCAGGCAGCCGGCGTCAGTCTGGGAGCCCAGGCCAGGGCACGCAAGGACCACCTGACGGGCTTGTTCCTCTCCAGGGGCTGCAAGCTCTCGGAAGTGCAGAAGTAACCTCCGAAATTTTTACTCGCGTTCCCCCAACCTCCATCAACCCCACCCATTGCAGGACCGGTCATGAAACAACACTCCCTTGCCGCCGCGCTGGCGCTTTCCCTGGTGGCTGCCGCCGCATCTGCGCAAACCATTGAGCGCGTAAAGATGACAGACAACGACCTCACGTGCCAACAGATTTATGGCGAGATCGGCCAGATGGACAGCGTGGTCACACGCGCCGCCCAGTACACTGCGGCGCCGGCCGCTGCGGCCCCCGCAGATGCAGGTAGTCAGGTGGCCGGAGCGGCGGTGCAAACTGCATTGGCCTCCGCAGCGGTCAATGCCGCGGCGCAAAACGCCGGCAGCTTTGGCGGATTCGGTGGCGGCCTGGGCGGCATGTTCGGCGGCATCGTGCAGCAGCTGGCAGGCAATTCGGCCCAGCAGGCCGCCAACAGTGGCGTCGCCCAGCAGCAAGCCGCGGCCGCGCAGCAACAGGCCGTTGCCCTGCAGGGCCAGCAGGCACAGGGCCGCAAGGAACACCTCACCGGCATGTTCCTCGCCAAGGGCTGCAAGATGGGTGATATCCAGAAGTAATGGAGCCCCCACGGTTGCCCACTGCGTGTGGCGCCCTGCCCCCCGAGGGGGCCGCCCCCCTGCGGCCCGGCAAAGCCGGTTCCGCGGCTCATGCTGGGTTGAAGAGTTCCATGGGAGTAACTAACGGGGTATTCCACCAGTGGGGGCCGAGGGTCCGGCTTCGCCGGCCCAAGGCGCCGCCCCCTCGAGGGGGGAACGGGCTACACGAAGTGAGCCCGGACGGGGGTGGTTACAGATCGCACGGCCCGAGCTGGTGAAGAGGGCCCTGGATCAACAGCCCGCTTTTAGCGGGCTTTTCACATCCACTGCAAACGCGCAGTAGAGCTCGCTTCACAGCGAGAAAATCTTGCCCGGGTTCATGATGTTCTTCGGGTCGAGCGCGCGCTTGATGGTGCGCATCATGCCGACCGCCCCGTCACCCGCTTCGGTTACCAGGAAGTCCATCTTGTGCAGGCCCACGCCATGCTCGCCGGTGCAGGTGCCTTCAAGCGCCAGCGCGCGGGTGACCAGCTTGTGGTTCAGCGCTTCGGCCACTTCGCGCTCCTTCGGAATCGTCGGATCGATCAGGTAGCCGAAGTGGAAGTTGCCGTCGCCGACATGGCCGACGAGGAAGTAAGGAATGCCGCTGGCGTCGACTTCGGCCACCGACTCCAGCAGGCAATCGGCCAGGCGCGAAATCGGCACGCAGGTGTCGGTGGAAATTGCGCGGCAACCCGGCCGCGACTGGATGGCCGCGAAATAGGCGTTGTGGCGGGCGGTCCAGAGGCGGGTGCGCTCTTCCGGTGTGCTGGCCCACTCAAACGCGTTGCCGCCGTGGCCGCTGGCGAGTTCCTGCACGAGTTCGGCCTGCTCCTTCACACTGGCAGGTGAGCCGTGAAACTCCATCAGCAGCATGGGCTCTTCGCGCAGCGTGAGCTTGGAGTGCGCATTGACCATGCGCACGGTGTTGTGGTCAATCAACTCCACGCGTGCAATCGGCACCCCC
Organism: Polaromonas sp. P1_E3; assembly: GCF_056405935.1. Taxonomy (NCBI): domain Bacteria; kingdom Pseudomonadati; phylum Pseudomonadota; class Betaproteobacteria; order Burkholderiales; family Comamonadaceae; genus Polaromonas; species Polaromonas sp. P1_E3. The sequence continues at coordinate 61,204 of NZ_JBFUBD010000002.1, read as the reverse complement.
AGCTGGATGATCTCGATGGTGGTGCGTACAGCCGCCTCGATGCTCGGGAAGGAGCACACCGCGGCGGAGATGGCTTCAGGCAGGGGATACAGCCTCACGGTGACTTCGGTGATCACGCCCAGCGTGCCCTCGCTGCCCACCATCAGGCGTGTAAGGTCGTAGCCCGCCGATGATTTCTTGGCGCGTGTTCCGGTCCGGATGACGCTGCCGTCGGCCGTGACGACTTCCAGCGCCAGCACGTTCTCGCGCATGGTGCCGTAGCGCACGGCGTTCGTGCCGCTGGCGCGTGTGGCGCTCATGCCGCCCAGGGTTGCATCGGCGCCCGGGTCGATGGGGAAGAAGAGGCCGGTGCTTTTGACTTCTTCATTGAGCTGCTTGCGTGTCACGCCCGGCTGCACCGTGACCGTGAGGTCTTCGGCATTGACGGCCAGCACCTTGTTCATGCGGCTCACGTCGATGCTGATGCCGCCCTGAACGGCCAGCAGGTGGCCTTCGAGCGAAGTGCCCACGCCAAAGGGAATCACCGGCACGTTGAACTGGCTGGCGAGTTTGACTGCATCGGCCACATCCTGCGTGCTTTCGGCGAACACCACGGCGGAAGGCGGCGGTGCGGCAAACGAGGATTCGTCGCGGCCATGCTGTTCGCGCACCACGAGTGCGGTAGAACAGCGCTCGGCAAAGCGGGTTTTCAGGGCATCTATCAGCGCGGCAGGGGTTTCACGCTGGCAGATTTCAGGAAGCAGGTGGGTGGGCAGGGGGGCGTTCATGGTGTCTCCGGATCGGTGGCACAGTTTACGACGTGTGCGTTGTTTCCGCCAATGGGCCGGAGACCGCGCTCACGAACCCGGAAGAGCATGAAGCGGGGCAGCAAGTCACCCCCTGCGAGAGAGCCGTCAGGAGCCGGTGGCCGCCTTGGTGAGCTCGGCCAGCGAAATAAAGGTGTCGTGGTTGGTGTCGATCTGCTCGAAACGCTGTGCCACGGCCGGCAGGTGTTCTGCTTCCTGGCGATCGAGCTTGCCGTCCTTGTTGGTATCGGCGCGGCCAAAGGCTGCCTCGACGTCCTTGCTGGTGGTGCGGTTTTGCGGCACGGCGCCCTGGGCGCCTGCGTTGCCTGCACTGCCGGAAGGCGCCATCTGGGACGGCGGGCTGTTGGGGCTGGAGGGTGAGGGCGGGGCGGTCTGGGCCCGTACGGCGCCGGCAGCGCCTGCTGCCAGCGCGGCCACCAGGATCACGCTGCGCAACTCGAAGCCGGGAATAGAATGTTTTGAATGCTGTGTTGCTGTCGTGTGCATGGTCATGCGAAGAGTCTTTCAAAGAGTGAACAAGCATCCATTGCAACCCAGCCTGCCCGCTGCGGCCAGCGGTTTTGCAGGGTGTTTCCTCACTCACATGATGGCGTACGACGACACATTTCCTTGCCCGGCGTAACGCCCGGGGCTTTATGCACCTCACCGCGCTTCATCGCGCCTTTACACCATGGCCAACAGACTCTCCCAGATCGCAACGCGCACCGGCGACAACGGCACCACCGGCCTGGGCGACAACACGCGTGTGTCCAAGGACAGCCTGCGTGTGCATGCCATGGGCGATGTCGATGAGCTGAATTCCCACATCGGCCTGCTGCTATGTGAAGAGCTGCCCGCTGGCGTGCGCGACCTGCTGGTGGAAGTGCAGCACCAGCTGTTTAACCTGGGCGGTGAACTCTCCATTCCCGGATTTGAATTGCTCAAGCCTGAAGCCGTAGCGCTGCTCGATGAAGCGCTGGCCGAGCACAATGCGAAGCTGCCGCGCCTGGCGGAATTCATTTTGCCGGCGGGCTCTCGCGCAGCCTCGCAGGCGCATGTGTGCCGCACCGTGGCGCGCCGCGCCGAGCGCGCTGTGGTGGCACTGGGCGCCGCCGAGCCGGTCAAGGAGTCGCCGCGCCACTACCTCAACCGCCTGAGCGATCTGCTCTTTGTTCTGTCGCGCGTGCTCAACCGCATGAACGGCGGCGACGATGTGTACTGGAAGAGTGAGCGCATGGCGCAGGCCGCCGGTACGAAATAACAGCAACGGCCCGCGTGGTGTTTCCGCAATAGCGGCTTGCAGCATGGCTGCTATCAGCAACCCCGGTGTTGAGTGCGGCCCTCAACGGCCATGCGCCATTACTGCGGCCGCAGCATCGCCATCGTGATCCGCGAGACGCAGGTCAACTCGCCCGCGTCATTGGTGAGCTCGATCTGCCATACCTGGGTGCTGCGGCCTATGTGCACCGGCCGCGTGATACCCGTGACCCAGCCCCCCGTCGTGCCCTTGAGGTGATTGGCATTGATGTCCAGCCCGACGGCGCGGTGTCCTTCGGGCGCGGCAAATGCGGCGCCGCAGGAGCCCAGCGTTTCAGCCAGCACCACCGACACGCCGCCATGCAGCAAGCCATAAGGCTGCACCGTGCGGCGGTCCACCGGCACGCGCGCACGGATGAAGTCGTCCCCGACTTCCAGGAATTCAATGCCCAGATGGGTGACCGCACTGTCGGCATTGTGGTGCGTGAGCAATTCGACGGAGATGGGCTGTTTCCAGATGCGCATGAGAACTCCTAGGGCTGATACCCCCACTATAAGGTTGCGGCCTACAGCGCTTGGGGAGCTTGTCGCTTGGCTGGAGGGGTGGCCCGGATTTAAGCTTGGCTGCATGAGATGCATGAAATCCAACGGCAGCGTGAACGCGAACTATCGGGACCAGAGCCGCCGCGGCGCGCAGCGCCCATGACACGCTCCCATAAATGGCTGTTGGGGTTGTTGGGAGTCGCGTTGGCGCTGGGCTTGCTGTGGCTGGCAGCGCTCAGGCTGGTGCCAAGTGACGAGGAGCTCGCGCAGCGCGCCTCTGCCGAACTGGAAGCGCGGCTGGGCGTCAAGGTCCGCGTCGGTGCGCTGCACTGGCGCCTGCTGCCTTCTCCCGCAGTAGTCATTGAAGATGCCAGCACCGAGCAACCCCAGCCCATTGTGGTCAAAAAACTCACGCTTTACCCGGACATCCTTGCGCTGTGGCAACGCCGCGTGAAAATTGATCGCGCCGACCTGGAGGGTGCCGTGGTGCCCCAGCTGTCGCTGCGCGGCCTGGGGAAGCACCGTGAAAAAGAAGAGATGGCCGGTGATGAGCTGCCGCTGGCGCGCTTCGTGTTTCGCGACGTCACCTGGATTTCTCGCCGCGGCATTGCCCTGGTGTATGAAGGTGAACTCGACTTTGACCCCGGCTGGCGCCCGCGCAAGGCCGAGCTGCGGCGTCCCGGTGTCAAACCCGTCACGCAGCTGAACCTGGTGCGCCAGGGCCAGGAGGACCGCTGGGATACGCGCATACGCGCGGGGGGCGGCACGGCGGACGGAGAGGTCCGGCTCGAATACCGCGCCAACGGCCGCATGCACCTGGAAGGCACCCTTCAGCCCCGCGAGATCGAGGTTGAAAGTGCATTGGCTGCCTTTAACCGCCGCTCTATCGTCGCGGGCCGGGCCTCCGGCGAAACCACGCTGTCGGCCAATGGCGACACGGTGGCCGAGCTGGCGCAGTCGCTACACACCAAAACTCCCTTTACGGTGGGCAAGTCCACGCTGCTGCGCTTTGACCTGGAAAAAGCCGTGCGCACGGCAGGCAAAGAACACAGCGGGCAGACACCGCTGGACTCCATCTCGGGCCAGCTCGACACGCAAAATACGCCCGAGGGTATGGTGGTGACCTACACCGGCGTGAAAGCCAGCTCCGGTGCGCTCACCGCTTCGGGCGACGCCAGAATCGCCAACCGGCAGATTGCGGGCGAGTTTGCCGTGGACCTGGTGGACGGCATCGTGGGCGTCCCGCTGAAAGTCAGCGGTCCGCTCAACGACGTGAAATTTTCCGTGCCGGGCGGCGCCATTGCGGGCGCGGTAGTGGGCACCGCCGTATTGCCGGGTGTGGGCACGGCCATTGGCGCCCGCATCGGCTCCACACTGGGCAAGATTTTCAGCCCCGGGCCGGCCCAGCCTGCCAGCGCAGCGCGCGGTGGCAAGGCACCTGCGGCACCGGCCAAATCGCGCTGAGGAAGCCAACCCGGCAAACCGTGACATGGCTGATACGTTGCCTGATATGGCCGACGTGAATACCCCCGCCCGGCGCTGAGCTTCTGGCCTCCTGAAATCGCCGCGGGTGGTTAAAATCGCCGCTGGAGCAGCGCAAGCCAGCACCCATTTGCGGACATGGCGTTCCGGACTCCGCATAAAACCGACCACAAGGCCACCGATATGCCACAGCAGCAGTCTGCCGTTTCCCCCTCCGCATCGACTCCCCTGGAGCGCGCGCTCGGGCAAAACGAGGCCGTCAAAGACACCGTGGAGCAGTCGGCCGCTGAACTGCTGGTGATCAACACCGTGCTCAAGCAGGAGCTGCCGCCGCATGTGCAGGCAGGTGAAGTGGCCCAGGCCCTGCAAAAAACCGACGCGCTCGAAACCCGCATTCAGGAATCCGCGGAAGACCTTGCACAGGTCAATGAAACCCTGGAACAGGAAATTGGCGAGCGGGCCGATCTGGAGCGTGAGCTCGCCAGAACCAAGGCAGCCCTTGCCAGGGCTACCGGCCAATCACAGGCCAAGTAAGTCCGCCTCAGCGGACGGCGAGCGGGGCCCTGCTCCGGCAAATCACAGCGGCACGCGCTGTGTCATCAATTGGTAAGGGTTTACCCCTAGAATCATTTAACCCTAAATGATTTGCCTGTCATCCGGCGCGCTGCTGTGCGCCTATTGGCGGGCGGTTCTTACCCGCAAGGTCACTCGGCCTTGTCTTTGGCCTTCACGGCTACCCCACCTTTTGGAGAATCGCGATGCTTCGCCGCCGCTTCCTTTCGTTTGCCCCCCAAATGGCTGCCTTTGCCGCCGCTCCCGCTTTCATCCGCAATGCCTACGCCCAGGAGGGCCTGACGGCCAAGGCCATCACCATCGGCAGCACGGGCGCGACAAGCGGCCCGCTGGCCAGCGTGGGTGCAGAGCTCAAGCAGGGCGTGGATGCGGCCATGGGCCAGATCAATGCCAAAGGCGGCGTGAATGGCCGCATGCTGCAGTTCCAGATGCTGGACGACGCCTACGTGCCGCAGCGCAGCGCCGACAACGTCAAAAAAATGATCGGCGACGGCAGCATTTTTGCGCTGATGTCCTGTGTCGGCACGCCCAACAACGCCGCCATCGTGCCGGTGATTGAAGAGTCCAACCTGCCTTACGTCGGGCCTCGCTCGGGCGCGTCCTCGCTGCGCAAGCCCGGCATGCGCAATGTGTTCCACGTGCGCGCCAGCTTCACCGACGAAACGCAGCGCCTGGTTCAGCGGATCGTGAGCATGGGCATCAAGGACCTGGCCGTTGTCTACCTGGACAACGACTACGGCAAGGAAGTGCTGGCTGACGTCAACCGCGCGCTGCTGGCGCAAGGCGCCAAGGCCGCGGCCCAGGCGGCACTGGCGATCGACGGCAAGAACCTCAACGACGTCGTCGGCCAGGTCGTCGCGGGCAAACCCGGTGCCGTGCTGCTCGGCACCGCCGGGTCGGCCTCCGTCGGCCTGATTGCCGCGCTGAAGAAGGCCTCACCCATGCTGCCTGTCGCAGGCCTGAGCGTGACATTGTCGGGCGACGGCATCAAGGCGCTGGGCGCAGCCGGTTCCGGCCTGGCGCTGACCATGGTGTTCCCGGACCCGTATCGCGCCAAGCTGCAGGTGGTGCGTGAGTACCAGGCCGCCATGCGCGCCATCGGCCAGCAGGAGTTCTCGCTCGGCAGCCTGGAGAGTTACATCAACACCCATGTGATGGCCGAGGGCCTGGAACGCGCCGGCCGCGATGTGACGCGCGCCAGGCTGCGCACCGCGCTGGCCGGCCTGCAGAAGTTCGACCTCGGCGGTTTCAGTGTCGACTATGCCGCGCCGCCGTTCGCGGGCTCGAAGTTTGTGGAGCTGGGTGTGCTCGGCGCCGGTGGACGCTTCCTGGGCTGATGGGGCATTGATCCTGACCGGCAACGCCCCGTTGCCGGCAGCCAGAAAAAAGCCCCGGTTGTTGAGTCAACGGGGCTTTTTGCATTAAAAGAGGCTGAAAGCCAATCAGGACGTGCGCAAGGAGCTATCAAATAGATAGCAAGCTGTGCATCAGGGTTTGCGGCTCAGCAAGGCGTACAGCAGGATGGCGCCAAAGGTCGCGGTGCCGATGCCGCCCAGCGCGAACTGGCCGAACCTCAGGGTGAAGTCACCCGTGCCCAGCACCAGCGTGATGGCCGCGACGAGCAGGTTGCGGTTGTCGGAAAAGTCCACCTTGTTGTCCACCCAGATCTTGGCACCGGCCACGGCAATGAGGCCGAACACCACGATGCTTACACCGCCCATCACGGGCAGCGGGATCGCCTGGATCAGCGCGCCGAACTTCGGGCTGAAGCCCAGCACGACGGCGATCAGCGCCGCCACCACGAAGACGGCGGTGGAATAGATCTTGGTCGCCGCCATCACGCCGATGTTTTCGGCATACGTCGTCACGCCCGTGCCGCCCGCGCTGCCCGAGACAATGGTCGCCACGCCGTCGCCGATGAAGGCGCGGCCCATGTAGACGTCCAGGTTCTTGCCGGTCATCGCTGTGACTGCCTTGATATGGCCGAGGTTTTCTGCCACCAGGATGATGGCGACAGGCGCGATCAGCAGCATGGCATTGAACTCGAACACCGGCGCCGTGAAGCCCGGCAGGCCGACCCAGGCTGCGCCCGCAATGCCCGAGAGGTCTATCGGCTTGCCCAGCCCCAGGCCGTTCGTCAGTACCGCATAAATCACGCTCGCCACAATGAGGCCAACCAGGATCAGCAGCCGTTGCACCATGCCGCGCGTCATCACGGCGACCAGGGCCACGCTGACGAATGTCACCACCTGCATCCACGCATCGAAATTGCCGGCCGCCATGTTCTTGACGGGAATGCTGGCCAGGTTCAGGCCGATCACCGCGACCACGGCGCCGGTCACCACAGGCGGCATGAGGCGTTCGATCCAGCCGGTGCCGATGGACTGCACGATGAAGCCGATCAGCGTGTACACCACGCCGCAGGCAATGATGCCGCCCAGCGCCACGCCCAGGTTGGCGTTCGGCCCCTTGCCAGCGTACGCCGTGGCGGCAATCACCACACCGATGAAGGCAAAACTTGAACCCAGGTAGCTGGGCACCTTGCCGCCGGTGACGACAAAAAAGATCAGCGTGCCGATGCCGCTCATCAGGATGGCGATATTGGGGTCAAACCCCATGAGGATGGGGGCCAGCACCGTGGCGCCGAACATGGCAATCACGTGCTGCACACCCATCACCGCGGTTTGTGGCCAGGGCAGGCGCTCGTCGGGTCCGATGACGCCGCCTTGTTGCAAAACCGCGCTGCTTTTTTCCGTCCAGTTCAGCATTCCCATCATGTCTCCTCTTTATAAAAGTGAGGCAATGCTAGGGGGAATGTGGACGCCGCACAAGGGCAGCGCGCCAGGAGCAGACCTGTCAGGCCAGGAACGCGGCGACCTGGCGCAGCACCTCGTCATCCTTGAGGATCTTGCGATGGCCCAGGCCTTCTGTGGCCACCAGGTGCGCGCCGGGAATCGCCTGGCTGTACGCCACGCCGTCGGCGAAGCGGTTGATGCTGTCCTGCCGGTCATGCACCACCAGCGTGGGCAGGCTGATACGCGGGCCGACCATCGCCGGTTCGAACTGCGGCATCAGGATGCCTTCGCGCGCCTCGATACGCCGCTGCATGGCCGCACGCGTGGATTCGCGCAGGCCAAATACGTGGGCGAACAGCCGCGTGTATTCCAGCGGCGAGGCGGGCGGCGCCAGCAACACCAGGCGGCCGGCCGCAAGCCCGCGGCTGGCTGCGTAGGCGCCTGCGTTGGCAGACAGCGAATGCGCCACCACCGCGCGCAGCGTATGGCCTTGCTGCTGCAACCGTGCGGTCACATACTCGAGCACGCGCGCGAACTGCGGCAGGTTGCTGACCGAACCGCTGCTGCGGCCGTGCGCCGGCATTTCAATGATGACGGGTCGCAGGCCTTGCGCACTCAAGACCTCCGCCAACGCCAGCATTTGTCCGGCGTGTCCGCCCCAGCCATGCACCAGCAGCACCACCGGACCGGCCGGTGCGACGGGGCGGTGGTACATCGTGACGCTGGCGTCTTCAAATGGCCATTGTTCGATGTGCCAGTCAGGGCTCCACTTTCTGCGGCGGCTCACCCACTTGGGCGGCAGCGGTGTGCCGAACAGGCGGTAAGCCGCCCGCACGGCGAGCGCCGGCCAGAGCTGCTGCGAAGCGCCCAGCCCCCAGCGGAAAATGCGTGTCAGGGGACTGGCGTTGTAGAAGGCCGAAGTGGCCTCAAGCGATGTGCGTGTCATGGTCAGCTGTCTCCGCGGTTTTCAGTACCAGATCCAGTCTTCGTTGCTGCGCGGCAGTGTGCGCAGCGAAGCCTGTACCGCCATCACGGCGCGAACGCCAAAATAAATGCCAAAGCCAATGATCAGGATCAACATGATTTCCTCATTTCTCCGCACAGTCGTGCGAAATTTAAACTTACCGACACACCGGAAATGGCGCGGCTGCCCTTTCCGCCCTGCTTGTCTCTTTATTTTGGGGTGATCGCCTCTGTCTGGTAGCTCTTGAGCAGGCGCTTCCAGGATGCCTGCGCGCGGTCGGCTGCGCGGCTGTCGCGCAGAAAACGTGCATCGTGCAACAAGCCCACCGACAGCGCATAAATCTCCGACACCAGCTGCTCGGGGTCGGTGTCCGCCTGCAAATGGCCCGCTTCCACGGCCTGCAGCACTGTGCGCCGCAAGGCCGCACGCCAGCGGGTGATCTCGCCGAACAAGGTGTCGCGCAATTCGCCTTCGCGGTCATCCAGCTCAAAGGCGCCCGCGGTGTAAATGCAGCCCGACTGGATCTCCACGTCACGCATGCGCACAATCCAGCGCTGCACAATCGCGTCCAGTCGCGGCAGGCCCTTGGGCTGCTGCATGGCCGGCACGAACACGTCGGCAATGAAGCGCCGGCCGAACTCTTCAATCACGGCCTTCTGCAAAGCCTCGCGCGAGCCGATGCGCGAAAACACACCGCTCTTGGAAATACCGATGCGGTCTGCCACGGCCTGCAAGGTGATGGCCTCCAGGCCCTCTGCCGCAGCCAGGTCAAGGCCCGCGCCGATGATGGCGGCGCGGGTCATTTCGCTTTTCTGGGTTTTGGCGTCCATGCGGCAGATATTAGCACGATTGTGCGAAAGTTCAATCCCCTCACCGTGGCACGGTTTTCGGATCTTCTGCGCAGGCTAGCAGGCGGCGATGCAGTCCATCTCAACGTCAAAGTGACCGGGCCATGCCGGCACGCAGATGAAAATCCGGGCCGGTGGGTCCTTGGGAAAGTAACGCGCATAAATAGCGTTGACCGCCGCGAACTGCTCGACCGAGGTGCAGTAGACGTTGCATTTGAGCACCTGGCCCAGCGATGAACCTGCTGTTTCCAGGCAGAACTTCATTTGCTCCAGCACCCGTTCGGCCTGGCGTTCGATGGACGCCTGGATGACTTCGCCCGTCACGGGGTCGAACGGCGGCAAGCCGGAGACATAAACTGTATCGCCATGGCGCGTCACAACAGAGGTGGGCGCCTTCCATCGCTCCAGCCAGGTGGAAAGCGGTTCGACGCGAACTGTCTCTTTGGCCATGGGTTGCTCCTGGTGGTGTGCAGGGTGTGTGGATACTTCCACGTTTGTACGTGGCTACGGCGCTCCGTTGCTTCGCGCGGGAACGAAGCATTCGCACGTGCAATTAACGGCGGCGCTTGGCTTTTGGAGCCGGGCCTTTGGGCATGAGTCCCACTGCCGCCCTGGCCAGGGCGTCGGCCTCGCGGTTGCGATGGCGCGGAATCCACACCAGCCGCGCGACGGGGAAAGACCGCAGCAAGGCGCGCACTTCGTCAAACAGTGGGGCCAGCCGCAGGAAGGGCTCGGCGGCGGTTCCCGTCAGCTGTTGAACCACCACGCTGTTGTCGCAATGCACCAGCAGTGCCGTGGCACCCTGCTGGCTGGCGTACTGCATGGCCGACATCAGCGCACGCAATTCCGCTTCGTTGTTGCAGCCGCGGCCTTCCGCAGCGATGGACAGCGGGTGCCGGCTGCCGTCTGGTGCGGTGACGACAGCGCCCAGGCCCATGCGGCCCGGGTTTGGCACGGCGCTGCCGTCGCAGTAGATGACCCAGGGCTCGCTATTCAATGAACGCTTCTTTCATAGGGAGTCAGCCAATATAGGCGATGGCGGGATACCACCGGGTCACATCCGCCTCGTCCTGGTTTATGGTTGCGTCCATGTTCCAGATACGCAAGTACCAAAACTGGCTTCAGGCCACACGCGGCCTGTCGTTCGACAACTATGACGCGCTGTGGCGCTGGTCAGTGACCGACCTCGACGCCTTCTGGCAAAGCATCTGGGATTACTTCGAACTGCAGTCGCCTACCGCGCACACGGCCGTGCTGGGCCGGCGCAGCATGCCGGGGGCTGAGTGGTTCCCCGGTGCGCAGGGCAACTACGCGCAGCAGGTGTTCCGCCACACGGCCGCGGCGGAAGCGGCGGGCGTGCCTGCCATCGTCAGCCATGGCGAAGCCAGCCTGGCGAACTGCGAAGCAGCGCGCGAGCTGGGCTGGGCCGAGATGCGCCGGCAGTCGGCGTCGCTGGCCTTGCACCTGAAAGCGCAGGGCGTGCAGCCCGGCGACCGCGTGGCCGCCTACCTGCCCAACACGCCCGAAACCATGGTCGCCTTCCTCGCAACGGTCAGCATAGGCGCCGTGTGGAGCGTGTGTGCGCCCGACATGGGCACGCCCGCTGTGCTGGACCGCTTCCGCCAGATCGAGCCCAAGGTGTTGATCGCCTGCAACGGCGTGCACTACGGCGGAAAGGACATTGACCGCCGCAGCGTGGTGGCCGAGCTGGCCGCCGCGCTGCCCAGCATCACGCACGTGATCCTTCAGGAGGTGCTGCCCGGGAATTCAGGCGCTATTGATTTGATAGCTGGTTGCGCACGTCTGCAAAGCGCCACAGCCCGAAATGATGCACAAACAGAGGCCTTCGAGCCGCTCTGGCTGCCCTTCGACCATCCGCTGTGGATCGTCTACTCCAGCGGCACCACCGGCCTGCCCAAACCCATCGTCCACGGTCATGGGGGTGTCGCGCTGGTGGGGCTGGCGCTGCTGCGCCTGCATAACGACCTGGCACCCAGCTATGCCGACCCGGCCAATCCGGAACGCTTTCACTGGTACAGCTCCACCGGCTGGATCATGTGGAACGTGCAGGCCGCCAGCCTGCTCAACGGCACGACCTGCTGTATCTACGACGGCAACCCGGCCGGCACGAACAAGGACCAACCCGACTGGACCACGCTGTGGCGCTTCGTCGCGAACACCCGCGCGACCTTCTTTGGTGCGGGTGCAGCGTTCTTTGCCAACTGCATGAAGGCAGGTATTGATATTACGCAATGCGGAGACCTGAGTCGGCTTCGTACGCTGGGTACGACGGGATCACCGCTCAGTGAAGACACGCAGCGATGGGGCACCGCGCAATTCACCAAGATCGGAAGTCCCAATATCTGGTGGTGCAATATTTCTGGTGGGACAGATTTCGCAGGAGCCTTCATCGGTGGAAACAGGGAGCTCGCCGTCGTCCCCGGTGAAATGCAATGCCGCATCCTCGGCTGCGCCGTCGAAGCCTGGAACGACAAGGGAGAGTCCGTCGTCGATGAGGTCGGCGAGCTGGTCTGCACGCAACCGCTGCCTTCCATGCCGCTCTACTTCGTTGGCGATAAAGACCACCAGCGTTATCTCGCGAGCTACTTCGACACCTACCCCGGCGTCTGGCGGCATGGCGACTGGCTCAAGGTCACTCCCTCGGGCAGCTGCATCATTTATGGCCGCAGCGACGCCACCATCAACCGCCACGGCCTGCGCATGGGCACCAGCGAACTCTACAGTGCGATAGAGGCGCTGCCCGAAGTGCTGGACTCCATGGTGGTCGACCTTGAATACCTTGGCCGCGAAAGTTATATGCCGCTCTTTGTCGTACTGCGGCCCGGCCAGGTATTGGACGAGGCAATGAAAGCCAAACTCAACCAGGCCGTCAAGACCGCACTGTCGCCGCGCTTTGTACCCAACGACATCTTCGCCGTACCCGAAATTCCGCGCACGCTCTCGGGCAAGAAGCAGGAGTTGCCGATCAAGAAGCTGCTGCTAGGCCAGCCGCTGGAAAAAGTCGTCAACAAAGACGCTATGGCCAATCCGGGCAGCCTGGACTGGTATGTGGCCTTCGCACGTCAACGCGTCGGTGCCAGCGCCCCCAAGTAGGCCCTGACCTTCTCGTCGCGTGCCAGCGCGTCGAAGTCCGGCGCTTCACTGATCGCGCCCTTCTGCACAAAGATGAAACGCTCGCAGCATTGCCGCAGGATGTCGACGTGATACGGCTCGTTCGGGTGCAGGCATAAAAACACCAGCCGGCCGTTGGCCTTGAGCTTGGCGAAGAAGTCCAGCATGAAGCCGATGTAGCCGTCCTGCGTGTTGAACTGCGGTTCGTCGAAAAGATGCACCAGCGGCGAATCGCTTTGCGCATGCGCCAGCATGAAGTCGGGTTTGGTCTTTTGAAATGACCGCACCTGGTAGGACTGGTGGTAGTGGATCGCCAGCCGGTCGCGCTCGCGCGTGCGCACCTGGTGGATGTCCTGGCCGTTGACCAGCACGCGGCCCGCGCTCGGCAGGTTACTGCCTGTGATCAGCTCGAACAGCGTGGTCTTGCCGGATCCGTTGGGCCCCATGACACCGACCACGCAGGGTTTGTGCACCTCAAAATCGGCGTTCAATGAGAAGGTTGTGGTCTTGCGAAAGACGCCGCGCTGGTATTGCTTGGCGACATTTTCAACGCGTAAAAGTGGATGGGTCATGCTGGCTCAGACTCCTAAAAGCTGCCGGCACAAGGCGGCGTCGTTGCGCAGGTCGGCCGCAGGGCCCTCGTGGACGATCACGCCCTGGTTCATCACGTAGGCGCGGTCGGCCACCTGCAGCGCGCTTTGYACGTTCTGCTCGACCACCAGCACTGCGATGCCTTCGGCCTTGAGCCGGCTGATGGTCTTCATCACGTCCTGCACCACCTTGGGCGCCAGGCCTTGGCTGGGCTCGTCAAACAGCACCAGGCCGGGCGAGCCCAGCAGCGCGCGCGAGATCGCCACCATCTGCATCTCGCCGCCCGAGAGGTTTTCGCATTCGCGGTGCATCAGATATTCGAGCGCGCTGAAAATCTCAAAACATTCCTTTTCGTGCCATGACCGAAAGCGTGTGGCCTTGCGCGCAATCGCCAGGTTGCGCGCCACCGTCAGCGTCGGGAAGATACGCCTGTCGTCGGGCACCCAGCCCATGCCGGCCTTGGCGATCTCGTGCGTGGGCAAACGCGTGATGTCGCGTGCATCGAAGGCGATGGCGCCCTTGCGCGGCGGCGTCAGGCCCAGCACGGAGCGCAGCAGCGTGGTCTTGCCCGCGCCGTTGGGGCCCAGCAGCGCCACCACTTCACCGGCACCGACTTTCAGCGACACGTCGAACAATACCTGCGTCTCGCCATAGAAGGTGTCTATCCGGTCCACGGCCAGCATGTCGGTTTGCGGCGAAACGGTTGGGACGACGGATCTCAGCACCGCGCTCATGCCAACGCTCCCAGGTTGGAGCGGCGCACCCACTCGTTTTGCCGCAGCTGGTCGGGCGTGCCCTGGCTGATGACCTGGCCCCAGTGGATGACCGATATCTGGTCGGCGAGCTTGAAGAGAAAATTCATGTCGTGTTCGATGATCACAATCGTGAGCTGGCGCTTGAGTTCTTTCACCAGCTCCATCAGGCGCGCCGTGCCCTCGGCGCCCAGGCCGGCGGTGGGTTCGTCGAGGAAGAGCATGCGCGGCTCGGCCGCCAGCGCGACGCCGATCTCCAGCGCGCGGCGCTCGCCGTAAGACAGGCTGCTGGCCAGCGTGCGTTCCTTGCCTTTGAGGCCCACCCGCTCGAGGATGGCCGCGGCCAGCTGCTGCGCCGTGCTGTCGGCGCCCAGGTCGCGCCAGGGGTTGAAGCCCTGCCTGCGCACGTGAGGCGTGGCCACCAGTACGTTGTCGAGCGCGGTGTAGCTGTCGAACAGATTCATGATCTGGAAGGAGCGCGACACCCCTTTGCGCGCGATCTCGCGCGGCGACAGGCCGGTGATGTCTTCACCGGCAAAGGTCACGCGGCCGCGGTCAGGCTTGTAGCGGCCTGTCAGCACGTTGAAGCAGGTGGTCTTGCCCGCGCCGTTGGGGCCCATGATGCCGTTGAGTTGGCCTTCATCGAAGCTGAGGGTGATGTCCTGCAGCACCACCTGGGCGCCAAAACGTTTGGAAAGGCCGCTGGCCTCGAAGAGCTTCACAGCGCACCTCCCGTGTGGACCGGCTTGGCCGGCGCGTTGCGCCGCGGCCTGGCTTTCCAGGCCTGCCATGCACCGGCGACGCCTTCGGGCTTGAACAAGACCATGGCCATAAAGATGAGCCCGTACCACAGCAGCCAGGTCTCGGTATAGGCGCCGAGCAGGTCGCGCGCCAGGATGAAAAAGGTCGCGCCTATGACGGGGCCCCAGAAGCTCACGAGGCCGCCGCCTATCAGCACCATCATCACGACAAACCCCGAGTTGTGCAGGCTCATGACGTTGGGGTAGGCCGACTGCTGGGCCATGGCGAACAGTGCGCCGGCCAGGCCCGCGACCGCGGTGGAGATCGTGAAGGCCAGCCACTTGTAGAGCCAGACGTTGTAACCCACAAAGGCCGCGCGCATTTCGTTCTGCTTGATGGCACTGAAGATGCGGCCCAGCGGCGAATGGATCAGCCGCCACAGCCCCAGCAGCACCAGCGCGAAGAGCGCCAGGCAAAAGAAAAAGAGGGCGTTGTTGCCCGAAAGGTTGAAGGACACAAAACCGAAATCGGCCGGCAGGCGCTTGATGTTGAGCAGCCCGTCTTCGCCGCCCGTGACGGTATGCCATTTGTTGGCGATGAACCAGAACACCTGGCCGAAGGCGATCGTAAGCAGTGCGTAGTAAATGCCGCGCCGGTGCGAGATGAACAGCGCTACCAGCGCGCCCAGCGCCGCAGTGACCAGCACCGCGCCGGCCAGGTCGAACCACAGGTTGGGCCAGACCTTGAGCTGCAGCAGGCCGAAGGCATAGGCACCTGTGCCGAAGAAAGCGCCGTGCCCGAAGGAGGGCAGGCCGGTGAAGCCCAGGAGCAGGTTGTAGCCCAACGCGAACAGCACCCAGATCATGATTTCCAGGGCCAGGTACTGGTACAGCCCGACGCGGCCCACCCAGAGCGGTGTGGACAGCAGCACCAGCAGGGTGGCGAGCATGGGCAGGGGGATCAGCGGCGCGCGGCCGGAGGCGAGTTGCATGGGGACCTTGTCTCTTCGGTTTTTATGGGTGAGGGCTCAGGCTTGAAAAATAGCTGCTGAAAACAGCGGCCGAAAAAGGGCTGGACAAAACAGAATATACGTTCTATTATTTAGATAAGCAAGAACATTTATTCTAAATTGACGCGATGCAGGCCGGCCCGGCCCATCGCATTTCCCGAGGCGGCAACGGCATATGGACTCTGCAACGACTTACGAAGAACTGAAAGCGCTGATTGGCCGCACTTACCCGGACATGTCCAAGCAGCTGCAGCGCATCGCGCGCTTCGCGCTCGAGCAGCCCAACGACCTGGCGCTGGGCACGGTGGCGACGGTGGCCGAGGCCACCGAGGTGCAGCCTTCGGCCATGATCCGCTTCGCCAACGCGCTGGGCTACGGCGGTTTTTCCGAAATGCAGCAGGTGTTTCGCGGCCACCTGCTGGAGCGTTCCGACAGCTACCGCGAACGCATAGACCAGCTGCGCCGCAAGCAACTCAACGGCGAGCGCGCACCGGCCGGTGTGCTGCACCAGCTGGTGGGCGAATCGGTGGCCGAGCTCGGCCATCTGGAGGAAAGCATCGCCCAGACCGACCTGAAAGCGGCCGTCAAGCTCATGGCCTCCGCGCCGCGCATACATGTGCTGGCCCAGCGCCGCGCTTTTCCGGTGGCGGGCTACCTCGCGTATGCGCTGAGCCAACTTGAACTGCGCACCCATTTACTTGACGGCACGGGTGGCATGTTGCGTGAAAGCCAGCGCTCCATTGCGCCCGGCGACGTGCTGATCGCCGCCAGCTTTCGCAACTATTCGCCTGAAGTCATCGCTGCTGCGGTGGAGGCCGCAAAGCTGGGAGCGCTGGTGATTGCAATCACCGATGGCCCCCTCTCGCCGCTCAAGACGCATGCCAAGGTCTGCCTGGAACTGGCCGACGATTCGTCCAAACCCTTCCGCTCGCTGGTCGCACCGCTGTGCCTCGCGCAGGCGCTGGTGGTCAGCACCGGGCACCAATTGGCCGAGCAAGGCGCAGCGAAAGCCAAAGGAAAACCAGCAGGCAAGGCTGCGGCCAAATCAGTGCGCAAGGGGGCCGCATGAGTCGCTCGCTGGACCTGATCTGCGTGGGCCGCGCTGCCGTTGATTTATACGGCGAGCAAATCGGCGGCCGCCTCGAAGACATGCAGAGCTTCACCAAATATTTGGGTGGCTCGCCGGCCAACACCGCAGTGGGCGTGGCGCGCCTGGGTCTGAAGCCCGCCATGCTGACCCGTGTGGGCGACGAGCACAACGGCCGTTTTGTGCGCGAAACTTTGGCTGCAGAAGGTGTGGATGTGAGCCATGTAGCCACCGACCCCAAGCGCCTGACGGCGCTGGTGTTTCTGGGGATCCAGGACCGCGACACCTTTCCACTGGTTTTCTACCGCGACAACTGCGCCGACATGGCGATCAGCCCGGACGATTTCGATGCTGCCTTCATCGCCTCGTCCAAGGCACTCCTGATTTCGGGCACGCACCTGTCGCAGCCGCTCACCTATGAAAGCTGCAAGCGCGCCATGATGATGGCCAAAGCCGCGGGCACGCGCGTGGTGCTCGATATTGATTACCGCCCCGTGCTGTGGGGCCTGACCAGCCCCGGCATGGGCGAGCAGCGCTTTGTGCCTTCGGGCGAAGTCAGCGCGCACCTGCAGACCATCGTCGGTCACTGCGACCTCATTGTCGGTACCGAAGAAGAAGTTCACATCGCCGGCGGCAGCATCGACACGCTCGCCGCATTGCGCCGCCTGCGTGAGTTGACGCAGGCCACCCTGGTGGTCAAACGCGGGCCCATGGGCTGCGTCGTGTTCGACGGTGCGATTCCCGACTCACTGGAAAAGGGTTTGCAAGGCCCCGGCTTTCCGGTGGACGTCTACAACGTATTGGGCGCCGGCGATGCGTTCATGTCGGGGTTTCTGCGCGGCTGGATCCCGGGGGAGCCGCTCACACGCTGCTGCGCCTATGCCAACGCCTGCGGCGCGCTGGTGGTGTCGCGCCATGGCTGCGCGCCGGCCATGGCGAGCTGGGAAGAGCTGCAGTTTTTCTTGATGCATGGCTCGGCCACTCGGCGCCTGCGCGAAGACGCGCAGCTCGAACACCTGCACCGTGTCAGCACGCGCACACGCCGCTGGGAAGAACTGGTCATCCTGGCGTTCGACCACCGCATGCAGCTGGAAGAGGTGGCGGCACGCCATGGCGCGCCTAGCGAACGCATCCCGCTTTTCAAGTCCCTGATCGCCGAAGGTGCGCGGCTCGGAGCCGGCCAGCGCAGTGGCGTCGGCGTGATCGTTGACGGACGCTTTGGTGAAGAGGTGCTTCCAACGGTGACCGGCAAAGGCTGGTGGGTCGCAAGGCCGGTCGAGCTGCCGGGTTCACGACCGCTGCAGTTCGAAGCCGGCGCCGGCCTGGGCGCCGCCATGCGGACCTGGCCCGGCGAGCACGTCGCCAAGTGCCTGGTGTATTACCACCCGCAGGACACGCCGGCCCTGCGCGAAAGCCAGCTCACCAGACTGGCCGACCTGCAGCGCGCCAGCGTGGACAGCTTTCACGAATTTCTCATCGAAGTCATTCCGCCCAAAGACATGCCAACGGATGACGACACCGTGCCGCTGGCGCTGGAGCAGATTTACCAGGCCGGCATTTTCCCCGACTGGTGGAAGCTGCCGCCCGCCGCCAACACGGCTGCCTGGCAAAAGATCGCTGCGGTCATTCACCAGCATGACCCGCATTGCCGTGGCGTGCTGATGCTGGGCCTGGAAGCCAGCGAGGAAAAACTCGACCAGAGCTTTCGCATCGCGGCACCGCACGCCGTCTGCCGCGGCTTCGCGGTGGGGCGTTCGATCTTTGCCGATGCTGCGAACGGCTGGTTCTCGGGCGCCATGAATGACGCGGCGGTCGTGAAGGACATTGCCGAGCGTTATGCGCGCTTGATCGTGTTGTGGGATCAGGCGCGGGTGGGCAAACGAAGCGGCGCTTCAGCCGGTGCGGCTGAAGCCGTGAACTGAAAACAAGAAACAGAACGGAGACAACATGACACTGAAAATCGGATTTATCGGCATCGGCATGATGGGCCACGGCATGGCCAAAAACCTGCTGGCCAAGGGCTTCAGCCTGACATTCAAGATCAACCGCAACCGCGACAACCTGGCCGACCTCATTGCCGCCGGCGCGAAGGAAGCCCAAACCAACGCCGAATGCGCGCAGGCATCGGACATCGTGTTCATCTGCGTCACGGGCTCGCCCCAGGTCGAAGAGATTGTTTACGGCAAGGACGGCCTGCTGGACGGCCGCAAAGGACTGATCGTGGTCGACACTTCCACGGCCGAGCCGGCCTCGAGCACCCGCATCCGCAATGACCTGGCGGCCAAAGGCATCAAGCTGATCGATGCGCCGCTGGCGCGCACGCCCAAGGAGGCCGAGGAAGGCCGGCTCAACACCATGGTCGGCGCCGAGCCCGAAGACTTCAAGACGCTGGAGCCGGTGCTCAAGGCCTTTTGCGAAAACATCTTCCACGTCGGCCCCCCCGGCCATGGCCATGTGCTCAAGCTGGTCAACAACATGATGGCCATGAGCTTCGCGGCCTCGATCGCCGAAGCCTTCGCGGTCGCGGCCAAAAGCGGGCTGGACCTGAATCGCCTCTACGACGTGATCTCGGCTGGCGGCGTGAACTGCGGCATCTTCCAGATGATGGCGACCAAGACGCTGAAAGAAGGCGACGTCACAGGCTTCAAGTTCGGCATTGCCAACGCGCAGAAAGACCTGCGCTACTACACCCATATGGCCGAGATGCTGCCGGTCACCAGCTTCATGGGCGAGGCCACGCACCAGAGCCTGATCCAGGCCAGCAACGCCGGTTTCGGCGACAAGCTGATCGCCTCCCTTTTCGAAGCACAGGAAAAACTCAACGACGTCAAGATCGTTCCCCGTTAAGCCACCCCCTCAACAAGCAGGAGACAAACCATGAGCGATATCAACAAAAACGACGCAGCCCCTCAATCCCAGACAGACGACAAGCAAGACGCCGCGGCCACTTCGCGCCGGGCGCTGCTCAAGCATTCCAGCCTGGCGCTGGTGGGTGCGGGCCTGTATGGCGCGGCGCCCTTCATGGGCCCGTGGAAGCACAATCACGCCTGGGCGCAGACTGGCCAGAAGAAGCCGCTGACCATTGGCCTCACCATGGACGCCTCCGGCCTGTACGCGGCCTCGGGCGCTGAAGAGCGCCTTGGCGCCATGATGGCGATCAAGGAATTCAACGACAAGGGCGGCGTGCTGGGCCGGCGCATCGAGGCCATCCACATCGACACCGAAACCACGCCGGCCACCGGCTCGCGCGTGGCCGAACGCATGATCACGCGCAACGAGGCCTCCTTCCTGGTCGGTGCAGTGCACTCAGGCGTCTCCAATGCCATCTCGCAGGTTGCGCAGAAATACGGAACGGTATTTTTTAATACCAACTCCAGCAGCCCGACCGAGGCCGGCAAGGACTGCCACCGCACCAAGTTCGTCTGGGACGGCAACGGCACCAATTTCTCCAACGCCATCGTCAAGAACGCCATCAAGGCCAGCGGCAAGAACTGGGTGTTGCTGACCAACGATTACGTGTGGGGCCACACCACCTCCAAGGCGACGCGCGCCATCGTGGAGGCCAACGGCGGCAAGATCGTGGAAGAGTTGCTGGTGCCGCAGAACACGCGCGACTTCTCGTCCTACCTGCTCAAGCTGCAGCAGCTCAAGCCCAATGTGGTGGCCACGGCTGTGGGCGGAGACGACATCAAGGCACTGCGCCAGCAGGTGGTGCAGCTCAAGATGAACCAGACCATGGCCTGGATCAATAACCAGCAGGACTGGCCCGATGTCTACGGCCTGGGCCCCGAGGCGATCTTTGGCGTCTTCGGCACCACCTGGTATTGGCGCCTGAACCTGCCAGGCGTGAAGGAATTCGTCGCGGCCTACCAGAAGCAGTTCCCGGGCATGGCCATCCGTGTGCCGGGAAATGTGTATCACAACGGATACATGGCCACGCGCGAACTGCTGCGCTGCGTTGAAGAGGCCGGCACCACCAACAACATCGCGGTCATCAAGAAGCTCGAGGGCCGGAAGATGAGCGCGGCCGACCGCCTGCAGCACTACGACGCGTGGATGGACCCGGTCACCCACCAGTGCCAGCAGACGATTTATATGGCCAGCTACAACGACCAGCCGGCCGAGAAGGACGACATCTTCAAGATCCTCACGCAGGCCGATCCCAAGGACGTGATGGACAAGGATTCCACAGGCGCCTGCAAGCTTGAGAGTTACGACGCGACGCCCAGCTACGAAGCCTGACCGGCCCTTGATCCTCAAAGACCGACAAAGACCGACAAAGACCGACATGGATTTCCTGCTCCAGCTTATTCCGCACCTCGTCAACGGCATCTCGCTGGGCCTGCTGTTCGCGCTCATCGCGCTGGGCTTCATGCTGATCGTGGGGGTGATGGAGACCATCAACCTCGCGCACGGCTCGCTGTTCGCGTTGGGCATGTATCTCGCGCTCTTCCTGATCGCGCCGCAGCTGGGCATGTTTCCTAACCTGCAGGCCTGGTACATGAGTTTGCCGCTCGGAACGCGTTACGGCGTGGCGCTGATTTTTGCGCCCATCTTTGTCGGTATCTTCGGCATGCTGCTGGAGCTGTGCATGCGGCGCACTTACGGCCGCGACCCGCTGTACGGCCTGCTGCTGACCTTCGGCGCAGCATTGGTGATTGAGGAGGGCATACGCTTGGTCTGGGGTTCGTCGGAAAAGCAGCTGATGCTGCCCGAGGCTGTCTCCGGCGCTTTCCTGATGGGCGACCTGGTCTATTCGAAGTACCGTTTCTTCGCCAGCGGTTTTGCCGTCCTGATGATTGTGCTGCTCTGGGTGTTTTTGCAGAAGACGCCCTACGGCGCCATCATCAAGGCCGGCGCGCACGACAGCGAAATGGTGCGCGCCCTCGGCATCAACCTTTCACGTCTGCGCCTCTTCGTCTTCGGCTTGGGCGTGGCGCTGGCGGCTATCGCCGGCGTGGTCATGGCGCCGATCTGGGGCATACGCCCGCATGTGGGTGTGGACGCGGTGGTGCCGGCCTTCCTGATCATTGTGCTGGGCGGCGTCGGTTCGCTGTGGGGTGCGGTGATTGCCGGGTTGATGGTCGGGATGGTGGTGGGGCTCACTGGCTCTTATGCATCCGAGTGGTCGCTGATGTCCATGTATCTGCTGTTCATTGCCGTCGTGACGTTTCGCTCACGCGGCCTCTTTGGCAAGAAGAGCGTCCTGGATCAGTGAGACCCCCTGCCTCGTCTCACTTCGTGTAGCCGGAACCCCCCAAGGGGCAACACCAGCGGCCCGGCGAAGCCGGTTCCGCGGTGTTCTGGTACAGAAAGTTCTTTAATGTATGAAGGTTAATTGATGAAACCGCTTCAAGACAAAGTCGCACTGGTCACGGGCGCGGCCGGCACCATGGGCCTGGCCGTCGTCAAGGCCTTGCTCGAAGACGGCTGCACGGTCGCGATGGTCGACGTGAGCCAGGAGCGCAACCGCGCGCTGGCCGATGAGCTGGGCTCACGCGCCTTGTCCTTCTCGTTTGATATCAGCGACGCCGCCGCCGTGAGCGACGGCCATGCGCTGATCGTCAAGGCTTTCGGGCCTGTCGACATCCTGGTCAACAACGCCGGCATCCTGTCCAACAACAAGGTTGAAGCCACCGAAGCCGGCGAGTGGCGGCGTGTGCTGGGCGCCAACCTCGACGGCGCGTTCTACCTCGCGCAGCAGGTGGTGCCGGCCATGAAGGCGCGGCGCTTTGGCCGCATCATCAACACCAGTTCGCTGGCGGCCAAGACCGGCGGCCTGACGGCGGGCACGGCCTATTCGGTGTCCAAGGGTGCGATGAGTGCACTGACTTTTTCCCTGGCACGAGAGCTTGCGTCTTTTGGCGTCACGGCCAATGCCGTCGCGCCGGCCTACGTCAGGACACCCATGATCACCGAACAGCTGACTGAAGAGCAGCGCCAGAAGCTGCTCAAGGACATCCCGGTTGGCCGCTTCTGCGAACCCGAGGAGTTCGCCCACGTGGTGCGCTTCCTGGCCTCGCCGCTGTCGGGCTTTATCACCGGCGAGATCATCGACCTGAACGGCGGCTTGCTGATGGACTGAGGAGAGGCAGGGAAAGCCCTTTCGCCGCTGGTCCAGCTTTGCGCCCACAATTTCGCCATCCATGAGCAGCATCACACCCTCTGTCGATTTCAGCACCGCGCTGACGGGCCTGTTCGACCTGCGCGGAAAAACCGCCTATGTACCCGGCGGCTACGGCGGCATTGGCGAGGCGATTGCCTGGGGTCTGGCGATGGCCGGGGCACGTGTCGCGGTGTCGGGCCGCGACGAGGCCAAGGCGTGGGCCGTAGCTTCGGCCTTGCAGGCGGCGGGGCATGAGGCCATGGGTTTGGCCATGGACGCGCATTCAGTACCGCAGATGCAGGCCTCCGTTGATGCCGTGGCCGCGCAGTGGGGCGGCCTCGACATCCTGGTGAACTGCGTGGGCATGCAGCGCGAACAGGCCTTGCTCGAGGTCACCGAGGAAGCCTTTGACGAGGTACTTCAGGTCAACCTCAAGGCCGCGATGTTCCTGGCGCAGGCGGCGGCCAAACACCAGATTGCAGGCGGCAAGGGCGGCGCGCAGGTGCATTTGCTCTCGGTGCGCGCGCAACTGGGTCTGCGCGGACGCGGTTATTCGGCCTACAGCAGCAGCAAGGGCGGCCTGGTCATGCTGATCCGCCAGCATGCGAGTGAACTTGCGCCACACGGCATCACCGTCAACGGCATCGCGCCCACGGTGGTGCAGACAGAGATGGCGCGCCACTGGCTGGAGAACCCCGAGACGCGCAAGCAGGTGCTGGAGCGCATTCCGTTGGGCCGCGTGGCGTATCCGCAAGACGTGGCCGGTGCGGCGGTGTTCTTTGCGGCGCCCGCATCCCGGTTTGTGACGGGGCAGGTACTGTACCTGGATGGCGGCATCACCGCTTCCCAATAAGTTCCTTCAGTTTTGGCGCTTGCCGGCCAGGGCGGCGACAGCATGCTGTACACCACCGCTGCCGATGGGAATACCCTGCACCTGCATGGCCGCTTCCACGCCCGCCAGGCAGCCCAGGATCATGGCCGGGTTCATGTCACCCAGGTGGCCGATGCGAAATGTGCGCCCCGCCAAAGGACCCAGGCCGCCCGCAATCGCCACCTGAAATTGTTCGCGCGCAACCGTCCGCAAGGCTTCGGGATCAATGCCGGCACCGACTGACACCGTGGTGACCGAGACAGATCGCGCTGCGGGTTCGCGTACAAACAGCCCCAGCGCGCCACCTTCGCTCCAGGCGTCAACAGCCGCATGAACCGCACTGGCGATCAACTGATGGCGGGCGATGACCTCGCTCACACCCTCATGAAAAATCAATCCCAGCGCGGCTTCCAGGCCAAAGAGCAGGCTTTGCGGCGGCGTGCCGCAAAACTTGCGGTAGCTGAGCGGGCTTTGCCGCCGCGCCCAGTCCCAATAGAAGCGTGGTGAGGGATTGGCTGCGGCCACCTTCATTGCGGCGCTATCCGCGGCCACAAAGGCCAGTCCGGGCGGCACCATCAGGCCTTTTTGCGAGGCGCCCAGCACGACATTGGCGCCCAGTGCATCCATTGAAAAAGGCGCCGCGCCCAGCGAGGCAACTACGTCCACCACCAGCAATGCCGGGTGCGCCGTATCGTCAAGCGCCTTCCGGATCCTGGCCGGATCGCTGGTCATGCCGCTTGCAGTGTCGGTGTGAACCACGAACACGGCCACGATGGCGTGTGAGGTGTCGTTGCGCAGCGCTAACTCGATGGCCTGCACGTCAATCGGATAACCTTCGCGCCATGGCGTGCGGATGACTGCTGCGCCCATGGCCTCGGCCTGTATGGCCCAGGACTCGGAGAAATGCCCTGTTCCGGCGATGAGTACCTGCTGCCCCGGCGCCAGGAGATTGGCGATCACCGCCTCCCATGCGCCGTGGCCGTTGCAGGCATACATAAAGACATCGGCCGCGGCGGTTTGCAGCAACGCCTTGAGCCCGTTCTCGCAGGCCTGGACCGCCCGATCAAGCCGCGGGTCGGCCAGGTCCATGGGTTGGCGCCGCATCGCGTCCATGACCTCGTCGGGCACCCGCGTGGGACCGGGTGAGTGGAGGAATCGATGGCCGGGGATGCGTGGGTGGGACGTCATGCCGAAAAATTATGCGCCTGACGGCTTGCGGTTGACCAGAACGATGCCGGCCGCCACGGTGGCCAGCGCCACCAGCAGGCCGGTGGTCACGCTTTCCTTGAGCCACAGCGCGCCGAACAGCAGCGCGAACAGCGGCGTGAAAAACACAAACACCGAAATTTTGGTGGCCGGGTAGCGCCCCAGCATCCACATCCAGGCCAGGTAGCTGGCGAAGGCGCCTATCACCGTCTGCAGCAGCAGGGAGGTGATGGCGAAAGAGCTGAAGTGCCAGGACCATTGCTCGCCCAGGTAGAGCGACAGGAAGGGGAACACGGCGGCGCTGACGGCCAGCTGGTAGAACAGCAGCTTTTCAGCGGAGATACTGACGAGTTTGGTGGCGCGTATCACCACGGTGGTCAGGCCCCACAGCATGCCGGCGGCCAGCGCCAGCAGGTCACCGCGCGCCGTCGAGGCGTGGCCTTCGGTGAAGCCTTCGCGCAGCGCGAACACCACGGCGGCAAACGCGCACAGCAAGCCCAGCCACTGCAAGCCGCGCAACCGCTCGGACTTGACCCACAACGGCACCAGCGCCGCGACCCAGAAGGGTGAGGTGTACAAAAACACCGTGAGGCGCGAGGCAGTGGTGTACTGCAGGCCCACATAGATACAGGCGAACTCCGCGCCGAACAGGGCACCCGCCAGCAGGCCGGCTTTCAGCGAGCCGTCGCGGCTGAACAGCGGGATCTTGCGCCACAGGCACCAGAGCCACAGCAGCACGGTGGCGCCCACCAGGCGCAGCGAGGCCTGGAACATGGGCGGGATTTCGCTGATGGTGGCCTTGATCAGGACCTGCTGCAGGCCCCAGAACAGGCAACAGCCCAGCAAGAGGGACATGGCGAGGGCGTCGAGATGGGTCTTGCGTACAGTCATTGGGAGTGATGGTAGCGGGACTGGGCGCGGGCTGCAGGCGATACCATCGCTTCATTTCCCGAACGAGGTGCTGCCGTGGACCATAAATGGCTGGAAGACTTCATCGCGCTGGCACGTGAGCGCAGCTTTTCGCGTGCGGCGGAACTGCGCCATGTCACACAGCCGCAGTTTTCGCGCCGGGTGCGTGCCCTGGAGCTGTGGGCCGGTGCCGACCTGGTCAACCGCGCCGCCGTTCCCTTGGTACTTACGGCTGCCGGGGAAGAGTTTCTGCCGGTGGCCCGGCGTGCCGTTGCGAGCCTGGGGGACGTACGCGCCCGCATCCACCATGTCCAGGGCGGCCTTGACTGGGCCACGCTGGCTACCGGCCGCACGCTTTCACGCACCCATGTGCCTTCCTGGCTGGCGCGCGTCAAGCGCGGTGCCGGTGAATTCCGTCTGCGCATCCTGACGGGTTCCATCCATGAAGGCGCCATGGCGCTGGAGCAGGGCGCAGCCGACTTCCTGCTGTCCTTCACGCATCCGCGGTTACCCATGCTGCTGGACGACCAGGCCTACGAGGCGATAACGCTGGGTACCGATGAGCTGGTGGCTGTTAGCGCGCCGAGCCCCCAGGGGCAGGCGCTGCATGCCTTGCCAGGCACCACGCGCGAGCCGGTGCGGGTGCTGGGCTATGCGCCCACACTGGCGCTTAGCCAGATCCTGCAGGACGGGTTGGGCCGCGATTCGCGCGAGCTCTTCCTGCACACAGTGACCGAGTCAGACTTTGCCGAGTCCCTGCATGAACAGGCTTTGCAAGGCGTGGGCCTGGCCTGGCTGCCGCGGGGTCTTGTGGGTGATGACCTGCGCGCCGGCCGGCTGGTGGCGGCTGACCCGCAGGCGGTGGCAGTGCGCTTTGAGATCCGGCTCTACCGTAACCGGAATCCGCGCAACGAACTGGTGCGGCGCATCTGGGCGGCCAGCGGCGCCTGAGCGTACATGCGCATGCACCCATGCGTGATGCGCATGCGGGCTTGGGGATCACTTCCTAGACTGGCTCCACCCATCAGGAGACTGTCATGCCCCCTCGTTTTTCATCCCGTCACACCCGGCTCGGCCGCTTACTTCGCGGAGCCGCATCCGCATTTCTGGCGTTGCTGGCCCTGTCAGCCGCGCAGGCTCAGACCTGGCCCTCGGCCAAACCAATTTCGCTGGTCGTAGGCTACCCCGCCGGCGGCAGCGTCGACCTGGTGGCGCGCATCATCGCCGAGCCGCTGGCCAAGCGCCTGGGCACGGCGGTCATCATTGAAAACGTAGGCGGTGCCGGCGGCACCATAGGCGCGCAGAAGGTCGTCAGCGCGAATCCCGACGGCTACACGCTGCTGCTGGGTTCGGGCAGTGAAATTTCGATTGCCAAGCTCTTTAATGCCGCTGTCAAATACAACGGCGAAACAGATTTGAGCCCGGTAGCGCTGATCGGCATCACGCCCATGGTTTTTGTGACCAACACCAAAACCGGCGTCAAAACCATGGAGGAAGCGATCGCCAAATCCAAACGCGAACGCAACCAGCTGAGCTTCGCGTCGTCCGGCATCGGAACGCCGCTGCATGTGTCGGGCGAACTGATCAACCTCATGGCCGGGACCACCTTTCGCCATGTGCCGTATCGCGGCGCGGGGCAGCAGCTGCAGGATCTGCTGGGCGGCAATATTGAGTTCAGTGTCTCCGTGTTGTCTTCCGCGCTGCCGCATATCGAGTCTGGGAAGATGATCCCTTTGGGCGTCACGACGCCGACGCGTTCGCGCGCCGCACCGCAAATCCCTGCACTCGGCGAGAACCCCAAGCTCAAGGGTTACGACATGAACGTCTGGTTCGGCCTCTTCGGGCCCGCCAAGCTACCGGCGCCCATGGTGGCGCGCCTGAACAGGGAGCTCAATGAAATCCTGCGCGAAGAAGCCGTCTGGCAAAAGCTCCAGAAAGCGGGCATCTCCAATGACGGCGGCACGCCACAGGCGCTCACGGCCTTTATCCGGGCTGAAACCCAGCGCGTGCGCAACGTGGTCAACAAGGCGGTCAGCACGGGAGCGGCTTCGTGAGCGTGGGATTTGTCAAAGCGCTTGTGATACAGCTGCAGCGCGATGCAGCCCAATTTTTATAACTCGACACTGGAGGAATTGTCATGCACGTATCTGTCGTATCAACGTTGCGCGGGCTCGCCTGCGGCCTGCTATTGCCGCTTGCTGTTTCGGCTTCGGCGCTGGCCCAGGAAGCGAAGAAACCTAACGTGGTGCTCATCGCCACCGGCGGCACGATTGCCGGCGTCGGCGCATCGAGCGCCAATACCGGCGCCTATCAGGCAGCCGTGGTCGCTGTCGACAAAATCATGGCCGCGGTGCCGGAAATCCAGGCTATTGCCAACGTGAAGGGTGAACAGATCTTTCAGGTCGGCTCCCACAACGTCACCAACGACCGCCTGCTTCAACTGGCCCGCCGGGTGTCTGAACTCCTCAAGTTGGACGAGGTTGACGGCATCGTGATCACTCACGGCACCGATACCCTGGAAGAGACCTCGTACTTTCTTAACCTGACTGTCAAAAGCAACAAGCCGGTCGTGATGCTCGGGTCCATGCGGCCCGGCACGGCGCTCAGCGCTGATGGGCCGCTTAACCTCTACAACGCGGTGGCGGTAGCCGGGAGTAAAGAAGCGGTGGGGAAAGGGACTTTGGTGGTCATGAATGACGAGATTCACAGCGCCCGCGATGTGACTAAAACCAATGCCACCCGGGTGGACACCTTTAAATCTCCCTACGGTCCGCTCGGTCTCGTGATCGAAGGTCAGGCCAGGTTCTACCGTGCGCTGATTCGCCCGCATACGGTGCAAAGTGAATTCGACATTGACAAGATTCAGACGTTGCCGCAGGTAGACATTGCCTATGGCTATCAGAACATGAACCGCGCGGCATACGACGCGCTGGTTGCATCCGGGGCCAAAGGCATCATTCATGCGGGTGTCGGTGCGGGAAGCGTTCCTGAGTACATAGCTGGCCCGCTTAACGAGATTCGCGCCAAGGGGGTGTTTGTCGTTCGGGCAACCCGTACCGGCAGCGGTGTGGTGATTCGGAACAATTCGGTGAAGGATGACGTCAATGACTGGGTCGTTGTTGACGACCAGAATCCCCAGAAAGCCCGAATTCTTCTGGCCCTGGCCTTGACGAAGACAAAGGACACCAAAGAGTTGCAGAAAATCTTCTGGCGGTACTGACACATGAAACGATCAGGAAGCGATCAAGCGAAGTCTGGCGAAGTTATAAGGAAAGCCCATGCGGTGCAGCTTCAGCCGCCCGGGTTGTCATTCTGGGCGGCCTCTTCCACAGGGGTGGCGCATGTGCAGGAGCGCACTTCAACCGAAGCCGGCCCGGAAGTGCTGGTGACGGCGCTGGTGCATGGCAACGAATATTCGGGCGCCTGGGCGCTGGACGCATTTCTTCTCAGCGGGCTGCAGCCGCGGCGCGGGCGCATCACCGCCGTGTTCTGCAACACCGAGGCCTTCATGCGGTTTGACAACCGCAAGCCCGACGCCTCCCGTTTTGTTGACGACGATTTCAACCGCGTGTGGTCCGCTGACCTTCTGGACGGCGCCCAGCGCAGTACCGAGCTGCTACGCGCCCGCGAAATCCGGCCGTTTGTTGACCGCGCCACCCATCTGCTGGACCTGCATTCCATGCATGAGCCTGGCGGGGCTTTGCTGGTGACGGGCATGCTGCCGCGCAATATTGCTTTTGCGCAAAGCCTGGGTACGACGGGTCAGGTGGTTATCGATGCCGGCCACGCCGACGGCGTTCGCATGCGGGACTACGGGGCGTTTGGTGATGAAAACGGTGACCGCATTGCCCTGCTCCTGGAAGCCGGCCAGCATTGGGAGTTGGCGTCGCTGCAGGCGGCACGTAACACGCTCATGCGGTTTCTGGTGTGTGCGGGTGTCATTGATCGCGGCGACGTGCCGCCAGGCTGGTTGCTGCCCGATGCACCGCCGCCGCCGCCCGTGACGGTGACGCATCGCGTGGTTGCGCGTTCGATGGACTTTGCATTTGTGCAGGATTTTTGCGGCGGCGAAACCATACGCCACGCCGGCACGCCGATTGCGCATGATGCGGGCGAGCCGGTGGTGACGCCCTATGACGACTGCGTACTGGTCATGCCGTCGGTGCGGCAGTTACGCCCCGGCGTGACAACCGTGCGGCTGGGCCGGTTGGCCTGAAAACGGCCCGCTTTGGGCGCCGTTTACAGCGGATGCTCGGTGTAGAACCTGCCGCCGTGAAACAGCAGTGGCGCAGCGCCCGCGCGGTGGGTGCAGCGCTCCACCTCGCCGACGAAGATCACATGGTCGCCTTCTTCATACCGGCTGCGGTTAAAGCATTCGAAAGTGGCGGCGGCGCCCGTCAGCAGCGGCGCGCCGCCGACCCCCTCCGTGAACAGCACGCCTTTCCAGCGGTCTTCGCGCCGGCTGGCAAAGCGCTCGGCCAGCTCTTTCTGGTCAGCCGCAAGGATGTTGATGGCGTAGTGTGATCCGGTACTGAGTGCGGCCATTGAACCTGCCGCCTGCGCCAGGCTCCAGAGCACCAGCGGCGGCTGCAGCGATACCGAATTGAAGGAGTTGGCGGTCAGCCCGACCAGCGCGCCTTCCGGCGTGCGGGCGGTGACGATGGTGACGCCGGTGGCAAACATGGCCAGCGAAGCCCGAAACTCCCGCTGGGAGAAGCTGGGGCTGCTCGCTTTGCGGGGGATGGTGGGGGTCAGCATAGAAGGGTAATTTAACTGAAGCGCCGCAGGCGTACCTGCAGCAGGGTTTAGGCAGCATCTTTGCGGGTGCTTACGGCTGGCGGGTAAACTGGCTGCCATGCCATTTTCCCGTTCCGCGGCCTGCCTGGCCGCTATTTATTTGATAGCTGCTGGCGCGCGCGCTGATTCGCCCTGCGCCGATTTTTCTTCAAAACTTCCGAATGTGAAGCGGGAGCTGTGCGAAGCAGCGCAACTGCAACCTTCGGGCGCCCGTTCGGTCAACGGTCACGCGCTGTGGGTGCGAGACGTCAAGCCGGAATCCCCAAGCCTGCGCGTGCTGGTCGTCGGAGCCATCCATGGCGACGAGCTGTCTTCCGGGGCCGTGGCGCTGCACTGGATCAGGCTGGCTTCCCAGCCGCCTCAAGACTCGCCGCAGGCGATCCATTGGCGGTTTGTTCCTGTACTCAATCCGGACGGCGTGCTTTCGAGGCCACCGCGCCGCGCCAATGCGCGCGGTGTGGATTTGAACCGCAACTTTCCGACGCCCAATTGGGAGCGGGACGCGAAGGTTTACTGGGAAAAGCGCACGGGCAAGGATCCGCGCCGCTGGCCCGGCCCCAGGCCGCTGTCCGAGCCCGAATCGCGGTTTTTGCACGAGCAGATGCAGAGCTTCAAACCCAACCTGATTGTCAGCATCCATGCGCCTTACGGTGTGCTTGATTTTGACGGGCCTTCGGTGCCGCCCTCCAGGCTGGGGCGCCTGTACCTGGACCAGGTCGGCATTTTCCCCGGCTCACTGGGCAACTATGGCGGGGTCCACAAGGGCGTGCCGGTGGTGACCATCGAGCTGCCTAATTCGACACGTACCCCACTGGATGCCGAAATGCGCCAGATGTGGCTGGATTTATTGCGCTGGATGAGCGAGAAAGTGGCCGTTCCGGCCAACCCGCCGAACAGGGGCGTATCGCCTTCTGTCAACCCCGTGCCCTGAGCGCGTCACGCGCAGGACGCTCGAGGTGGGCTCAGAGTTTTTTGTAGGCCCGGTCCAGTTCAACACCCTTGGTGGTGTCGGTGAGGCCTCTCTTGACGTCCTTGCCGGCCTGCTCAACTGCGGGGTTGGGCCTGGCGTTGGTCATGTCCACAGCCTGGTCACGCTCGTGCGGCAACTCCAGGCTGGCCTCGACGGCCCCGTCTTTCATGGTGTCATGCTGGCCCGGCCGCGAACGCTGCACACGCGGTTCTCTGGATGGCATGCCTTTGCCGGCTGGAGGAGAGGCCGGCGTACCGGGGTTGGGGTTGCCGCGTTGGGAAGAATTCATGCCCTTACTGTGCGGCTATCGCTCCGCAGGACGCTGTCAGCGCCACAAGCCACGCACTGTAGGAAAAACCCCTTTTGTCGCGGGGCCTGCACGCTCAGGCGGTCAAAAATCCTGCGGCCTGCGCCACCGCTGCCGTATCGGCCTTGACTGCATCGGGTGGTCCGCCCTTGCCCCAGAGCTCCCCGCCATAGTTCATGGACATGAACTGTGCGCACAGCCGGATCGAATCCACCATGGGTTGTGCTTTGGTACGGTCACCGCTGGTGGTGACCAGACGCAGGGTTTTTTTCGCCATCTCTTCCTTGAATGGAAGCCCCGGCACACGCATCCACGCGCTCCAGTGGTCCAGGTAGAGCTTCAGCGGCGCCGGGATGCTGTACCAGTACACCGGCGCCACAAACACAATGTCGGTGGCATCCATCGTGGCGTCGAGCAAAGTCTTCATGTCTCCCTCTGGCATGGCATATTGGCCGGTCGTGTGGCGCTGGTCGACAAACAGCGGCATCTGCATGCGGGACAGGTGATGCCAGGTCTGGGGCGTGCCG
Source organism: Polaromonas sp. P1_E3 (assembly GCF_056405935.1). NCBI lineage: Bacteria > Pseudomonadati > Pseudomonadota > Betaproteobacteria > Burkholderiales > Comamonadaceae > Polaromonas > Polaromonas sp. P1_E3. The sequence continues at coordinate 28,952 of NZ_JBFUBD010000002.1, read as the reverse complement.
GCCGGCAGCGCGGCAGCGGCTTGCCGCGCCAGCCATTCGGTGTTGCCTGCGGCGCCGGGTTCACGTGTGGAAGTGGCGAGAAAAAGAAATCGGGGGTCGGACTCATGGCGGCCATGGTACCGGCAGCTGCGGGTCTTTGCCCGTGCAGGGTCTGGGCCCGCATGCCAGAATGAATTGACCCATCACTTTTTACCCGGCGCCATGATCCATATTCGCGACATTGACCACATCGTCCTCCGGGTCGTGAACCTGGAGGGCATGGTGCGCTTCTACGCGGAGGTGCTGGGCTGCAGCCTGGAGCGCCGGCAGGATGATATCGGCCTGGTGCAGTTGCGGGCCGGGCGTTCGCTGGTGGATCTGGTGCCTGTGGATGGCCCGCTGGGCCGGGCTGGCGGCGCGGCTCCAGGCAAGGAGGGCCGCAACGTCGACCATTTCTGCTTTCGTGTGGAGCCTTTTGATGCGGAGGCTATCCATCGCCACCTGACTGCCCATGGCGTTGAGGCGGGCAAGGTGGAGTCGCGCTACGGTGCCGAAGGCGAAGGGCCTTCGATTTATCTCAGCGATCCAGAAGGAAATACTGTGGAACTCAAAGGCCCGGCATGGCCTGAGGGTAGACGCTAAAACTGATGCCAGCCTTGCCAGGCCGTGAAGACTGCCCCTGCAATCAGCACCGCACCCACCAGACGCGCCATGGCAACACTGGCGCCCGGCCGCTCCGCCAGCCACCGCCGCGTGCCGGCGGCGGCCAGCGCCAGCGAACCGTATACGCTGCCTTGGGTGATAGCAATGATCAGCCCCAGTGCCATGGCCTGGACCCAGAGCGAGCCGTATTCCAGCCGCAAGAATTGCGGAAAGATGGCCAGCATGAATAGATAGGCTTTCGGGTTGAGCAGGCAGGTGAGCGCCGCTTGCCGGAAGGTGCGCCACGGCGAAGGCTGCTCAATGTCGGGCAAGGCGCCGAAAACCGATGTGCTGCGCATCAATGACCATCCGATCCAGGCGATGTACAGGCTGCCTGCGACCAGCATGACATTGACCATGCCAGGAACCAGCTGCAGCAGGATGCCCAGCCCCAACGCGCCCGCCACAACATGGCAAATGCCGCCCGCCACAATGCCCGCGACGGCAAAGAGCCCGGCCTTGCGCCCGCCGGTCAATGAGCTGGCCATGACAAACGCCATGTCCATGCCGGGCAGGATGATGATGCCCAGCACCATCAGGAAAAACAGCCAGAGGTGTGCGAAGTGATCCATCAATGGCCTGCCTTTTAGCGGTGCACCGCGTGGTAAGCCGGGCGCGACAGGCTCATCACCCAATTGGTTTCCCAGTGGCGCCCCCCATCTTCCGAAAAGGCCTGCTCCCAGCGGGCCCGGGAGGGTGTGATGCCGGACCAGGTGAAACGAACGCGCACCGGCCGTCCTTCATGGCTGTCGTTGCCCTCAAACCGGCCAACGCCGCCTGCAAACGAACCGGTCACCGGTGGCTGCAGCAGGCCGTTGTCCTGGCTGACCCAATAGATGCTCCACAACCGTGTTTGCGGGTTGAAAAACCGCAAGGCCATGCCGATGGTCTGTTTGTCCCCGGTGACCAGGTCGTTCATGTTGCCGAGCCCGCCCAGCAGCAGCGCACCGTCCTGCACGGCTTCGAAATTTTCCCAGTCAGTGCAGCCTTCCAGGGGGCGGCGCAGGCGCCTGTTGCTGACCAGCCAGCGCCCGGTGATGAAATTGAAGTCATGGCGCCCGTCGGTGAGCTCGGCAAGGTCCGGTGTAGGGGTCAAGGTGGTGGTCATGGCTTGAAGTGCTTGTGGCACCGCAGTGAGGGGTGAAAACCAGTCTAAAAATATATTAGGGCTATTTCGGCCCTATTTAAGCGTTAGACTTTTTCACCATGTATTCCCCCACCACGCGCGTGCTCACCGTCCTGGAGCTGCTGCAGTCCCACGGCCGGCTGAGCGGCGCCGAGCTGGCGCGGCGGTTGCAAGTGGATGGCCGCACCTTGCGCCGCTACATCGCCAAACTGGAAGATCTGGGCATCCCCGTGGTGGCTGAACGCGGCCGCTATGGGTGCTACAGCCTGATCGCCGGTTTCAAGCTGCCGCCGATGATGTTCACGGACGATGAGGCGCTGGCCCTGTCGCTGGGCCTGCTCGCCGCACGCGGTCTGGGCCTGGCCGAGGCAGCGCCGGCCTCGGAAAGCGCGCAGGCCAAGCTGGAGCGTGTGATGCCGTACCAGCTCAAAAACCGTGTCCGGGCGCTTGGCGAAACAGTGACGCTGGACATGCGCCATGCTGCGGCCCCGGGTGACAACACGGCATTGCTGGCCTTGAGCTCTGCGGCTCATGGCTGGCAGCGTGTGCACATGGCTTACCGTTCCGCCGACGATGAGATCACCGAGCGGGACTTTGACGCCTATGGCCTGGCATTCCGCCGGGGCCGATGGTATGTTGTGGGCTGGTGCCACCTGCGTGGGGCGCTGCGCTCGTTCCGCCTGGACCGGGTGCAGGAAGTGCGGCCGCTCAATGTGGTGTTTACGCCGCCGGCAGATTTCAACGCCGCCCAGTATCTCGTGCTGGGACTGGCGACCATGCCGCGCACAAATACCGTACGCCTGCTGCTGCATACTGACCTGCAAACAGCGCAGACGGAACTCCCCGACAGTATTGGCGTGTTCCAGCCCAGCGACAAAGGCGTTCTGCTGCACAGCCAGACCGACCACATCCCATGGTTTGCAAGGCAGCTCTCGCGGCTGCCGTTTTCCTTTGAGATACAGGAACCTCCTGCTCTGCGGGCTGCACTGCGTGAGCATGCGCAACGCACGCTGGACCAGCACGCGGCCTGAGCAGGCGGCGCCGGCGGATCAGGCCATTTCAGGTTGCAGGCGGCCGCGTGCCCGGGCCAGCCCGTAGAAACCAAAATCCATGGCGGGAACTTCTCCGCAAATCAGCTCGGCCATGGCCTTGCCAGACCCTGCGCCATGCGTCCAGCCCAGCGTACCGTGTCCGGCATTCACCCACAGCCGGCCGATTCTGGTTTTGCCAATGTAGGGAATGTTGGTCGGTGTGGCGGGCCGCAAGCCGGCCCAGAAATTGGGCGTGCCGCCCTGTTCTTCGAGGCGGGTGTCGCATACACCCGGCAGTACCTCTTCGATGCGGTCAGCAAGCATTTTGCAGCGGGCCCTGGCCAGCGGGGTGTCCAGCGAAAGGTCGTAGCTGCCGACTTCGATGGTGCCGGCCACGCGCAGGTGATCGCCGAGCCGGCTCATGGCGCACTTGACTTCATCGTCGATGGTGCTGACAAAGGGCGCAAGCTCGGGCTTGCGCAACCGGAAGGTGGCGCTGTAGCCCTTGCCCGGGTAAATCGGCAGGTCTACGCCCACCGTGCGCAACAGTGGGGCGGTGTACGAACCGCAAGCCACCACGATTTCGTCGGCTTTGAGGTGGATGGCAGAACTTTGGCTGCCCGCGTGGCCGGGGCGCGGACGTACGGCGACTGACTCGATGGCACCCCCGGATTTTTCCAGCCGCTCGATATCGTGCCCGTAAAGAAAGCGTACACCCTTGCCCGCACAGCGCTGGGCCAGCGCCTGGGTGAAGACGCGCGCGTCACCGCTCTCGTCGCTGGCGGTATAGGTGCCCCCGACGATGCGGTGCGCAAAAGATTTGAACGCCGGTTCAATGTCCAGCAGCTCGGCCGTGTTCACGACGCGGCGTGCCACACCGTACTTCTGCATCAATGCAGCGGCTTCACCGGCGGTGTCGAACGACTTCTGGTCGGTGTAGTAATGCGCGATGCCGCGCTCCAGCCGGTTGTATTCAATGCCGGTGGACCTGATCACTTCTTTCAAGGCGGCATGGCTGTAGGCGCCGAGCGCCACCAGCTGCTGCACGTTGCGCTCAAACGCGGCGTCATTGCATTGCGAAAGAAACTGCAGGCCCCAACGCCACTGCTGCCAGCCCTCCCCGAAGGGCAACTGGGGGCGAAACAGCAACGGCGCATCGTTGCGAAACATCCATTTCAACGCCTTGAGGGGCGCGTCCCTGTTCGCCCAGGGTTCGCAGTAGCTGACTGAAATCTGTGCGGCATTGCCAAAGCTGGTTTCCAGGGCAGCGCCGGGCTGCCGGTCAACCACGGTCACTTCGTGGCCGCGCTCCAGCAGGTGCCAGGCGGTGCTGACGCCGATGATTCCCGCCCCTAAAACCACTACTTTCATACAGCCCCCTTTACAGCTTTCAAGTGTGAAGGATGTTGCTTTCAATTAATAGAAAAATTAAACTATCAGTGAAAACATCAGTACAACTAATACAAAGGAGGCTCTGGATGAGCACTTTTGACCCGGATGCGCTTGAATGCCTGGCGGCTATCGTGGAGGAGGGTGGTTTTGAACGCGCTGCGCAGCGCCTGTCCATCACGCAATCGGCGGTTTCGCAGCGGCTGCGGGCGCTGGAAGCGCAGGTCGGCACTGTGTTGATCGTGCGCAGCAGGCCGCTCAAGCCCACTTCAGCCGGCCAGCTGCTGCTGAAACATACCAAGATGCTGCGCCTGCTGCGCGCTGACCTTGAGCGAGACATGAAGGAGCTGGCGCCAAGCTCCCTCGGTGGTGCGCGCGAAGAAGAGCGCATCTCGATTGCCATCAATGCCGACAGCATTGCTACCTGGGCCTTGCCGGCGCTGACTGAACTGGCGCAGCAGGGCCTGCCGATGGAAATCATTCACGACGACCAGAACTTCACCCACGAATGGCTGCGCGAAGGCCAGGTTCTGGGTTGTGTCACCACGCTCAAGCAGGCACTGCGCGGCTGCAAGGTCGAACCTTTGGGTGCGATGCAGTACATCGCGGTGGCCACACCGGACTTTGCAAAAAAGCGGCTGGGTCTCGGTGAGGGGGCCAGCGGCAAACAGAATGCACCGGCCCTAACGCAATACAACTTTCGCGATGTGCCTTTCATCGCGTTTAACCGGAAGGACGAACTGCCGGTCGATTTTGTCGGCAAGGCTTTCGGGCTCAAGCGTGTCACGCTGAACCAGTTGTTTGTGCCTTCATCGGAGGGCATGGTCAGGGCCGTGCTGGCAGGCTGGGGTGTCAGCGTGGTGCCGCGCCTGCTGGCACAGGGCTTGATAGACCAGGGCCAGCTCGTCAATCTCGTGCCTAGTTACACCTTGCCGATCCAGCTCTACTGGCATTGCTGGAACCTGGAATCCGAAGTGCTGGATGCGCTCACCGCCGCGCTCAAACAAACGGCCGCGCAATCGCTGGTGCCCTGACGGGATAGCGGAGCGGCCGTGCCAGGGCGAAGCTGTGCTCGCAGGCGCGGCAGTCAGCTGTTTGAGCCCGTTGTTTCACTCGGTGACGCTCGTGGAGGCGGGTTGGGGGGTAATCCCATTTACAAAAGCCACCACCTTCCGCACACTGTGACCTGATGCGCGCTTGGCGCTGCACTGCAGTGAAAGGTACGAGGTAACGAATGCTGGGATGGCTCGGGCTGCGTACCCGTCTGGTTTTGCTGGTGCTGCTTGCGCTGCTCCCGGTATTTGGCTTGCTCGCCTATTACGCCGAACAGGGCCGGCGGGCTGCGCTGGAACATGCCCAGAGCGACCTGCAGGCACAGGTTTCGTTGCTCGCCACCCACCAGCAGCGCACGGTGGACAGGGTCCGTGAGCTTCTCAATGGCCTGGCAAGTGCGCCTGCCATCAAGAACCACGAATCCGGTCAGTGYGGGCAACAGCTCAAAAGCATCCACCAGGAGCATCCCGAGTTCACCCATCTGGGCGTTGCCGCGCCAGACGGCCGCGTGGTCTGCAGCTCGCTGGGCGCTCCCTCTGGCAGTACCCAGGTCAACGACCAGCCATTCTTTGCGCAAATCATGGCCGGGCAGCGCTTTTCCATCGGAACATACGGCATCGGTCGCATGAGTGGGCTGCCAGGTCTTGTCTTTGCCATACCGGTTCATAGTGATTCAGGCGCTGTGGGTGGTGTGGCTTTTGCCTCCTTGGGCATGAAGGCGCTAGCGGAGCCTCTGACCGCTGCCTCCATGATGCCGGGAGCAAGGTTGACGGTACTTGACCGGGAGRGTGTGGTGCTGGCTGTGTACCCCGAAATGCCGTCCTGGCTGGGCCGGCAGCATCCGGACCCTGCCGTGCGTCAGGGTATGCAAGCCCGCCATCAGGGTGTGGTGCAGGCGTCCGACGCGCAGGGAAGCCAGCGGGTCTACGCTTTTGCGCCGGTCGCCGGCGAAGGCAACGACGGGCTGTTTGTGGCGGTTAGCGTGCCGCAGGAAATGGTCGGCGCGGAAAGCCGGGACAACCTGATTTCGGAGTTGGCAGCCTTGCTCGCCATGGCCGTGTTCAGCGCGGCCTGCGCGTGGTGGATGGGCAATCGCCTGATCGTCAATCCGGCCAAAGCAATTTTGAAGGAGGCCAATGAGGTTGCTGAGGGCAATCTTGCGGCACGTGTCCGGATGGGCCCCCTCTACCGGGGCGAGTTGGGTGATATCGGGCAGACCTTCAACCGCATGGCGGAGTCGCTTCAGGCGCGGCAGGAACAGCTCGATGCGGTGCTCAGCCGCGTGGACAGGGAACGCTCCCTGCTCGATCTAATTCTCAACAGCATGAGTGAGGGCGTGATCGCGGCGGATACTGAGGGCCGCTTTCTGGTGTTTAACGCCACAGCCCGCAAACTCTTTGGTGCAGCGCCGGATTGGGATGTGCGGGTTGGGGAATGGCGCCTCAGCCACGAACTGCTGATGCTTGATGGGAAAACACCCTTGCCGATGGCTGATCGGCCGCTGGTACGCGCCATGCGCGGCATGAGCATGGACAACCTGGACCTGGTCATTCGCAGGCCTGGCTCCGAAGACCGCGTGCTCCGCATGAGCATCCGGCCCTTGAAGGACGATGCCGGCACACTGGTAGGCGGTGCCGTAGTGTTCAACGACATCACCAAGGCCAAGGCCGCAGAAGATTTCGCTCAGGCCCAGGAACAGGTGCTGGCGCTGATCGCCGGGAGCGCGCCCCTGCAGCGCTCGCTTGAAGCTGTGGTGCAACTGATCGAGACGAGTGCGCCGGGCAGCCTGTGCTCGATCCTGCTGCTGGAAGGGCAGCACCTGCACCTGGGTGCCGCGCCCAGCCTTCCGGAAAGCTACAACCAGGCCATTGAAGGCCTGCCGGTGGGTGAAGGTGTGGGTGCCTGCGGCACTGCGGCGTTTCGCAACGAAATGGTCGTGGTCGAGGACACCCAGCTGGATCCGCTGATGAAGGACTATCGCGAGCTCCTGGCCACGCATGGCCTGCGTGCCTGCTGGTCGCACCCCGTGGTGTCCAAGGATGGCGAGCCGCTGGCCACGTTTGCGATCTACCACCGGCATCCGTGTGTCCCCCAGGCGCACGACCTGGAGTTGATTGCCACCGCGGCGCGGCTGGCCGGCATCGCACTGGTGCGCGCCCGCGCCGAGGCGGCGCTGGTCAGCAGCGAAGCGCGCTTTCGCGAGCTCGCGGAAAACATCAACGATGTTTTTTACAACGTAGACCCGCGTTCGGGACACCTTCTCTATATCAGCCCCGGTTATGAAAAGGTTTGGGGCCGAAGCCGGGAGAGCCTGTATGCCAACCCGCTGTCGTATGCCGATGCCGCGTTGCCGGAAGACAGGCCCCTGCTGAAACTTGCGCGCAAGCTCAACCGCACCGGGGAGGTATCCGACATCGAATACCGCATCCTGTCTGCAGATGGCAAGCTCCGGTGGATACGCGACCACTCTTATCCGGTGTTTGATGCTGCAGGCGTGCTGGAGCGTGTGGTGGGTACCGCGCGCGACATCACCGACCGCAAGCTGGCCGATCTGGAACTGGCCAGCACCAACCGGGCATTGCAGATGCTGAGCCAGTCCAGCATCGCCATCAACCGGATTGAAGACGAGGAGGCCCTGCTGGCTGAAGTCTGCCGCGTCGCCGTCGATGTAGGCAACTACCGAATGGCGTGGGTAGGGTATGCGCAGAACGACGAAGCGCGCACCATACAGCCCATGGTCCACGCCGGCAACGAAGGCGGCTACCTCACGGTCATCCGCCTGACCTGGCGCGATGACGAGGTCACGGGCCAGGGGCCTGCGGGCCAGGCCATTCGCACAGGTCTGCCGCAGCAAAGCGGCGACATCGGCCAGGCTGAAAATCATTTCTACTGGCATGACGATGCGATGAAGCGGGGCTACCAAAGCGCGGTCTGCCTGCCCTTGCGTGAGGGCCCCCGCAGTTTCGGCGTGCTGTGCCTTTATTCGGCCGAGGCGCAGCATTTCACCTCTGAAGAGATCAAGCTCCTGCAGGAGCTCGCCGACAACTTGGCATTTGGCATTGTCAGCCTGAGGGAGCGGCTGGAACGCCAGCGCAGCCAGGAAACAGCACGCCAGGCCGCGGTCCAGCTGCGCGAGCAGGCCTCGCTGCTTGACAGGGCCCAGGACGCCATCATGGTCCGCAACCTGGACCGGACCATACGCTTCTGGAACAAGGGCGCTGAACGCCTCTACGGCTGGACAGCCGAAGAAGTGCTGGGCCGGTCCATGGAGGAGCTCATGTACTCGGATCCCCGGGTGCTGGCTGATGCCATGGCCCAGACGCTGGCCAATGACGGGGACTGGACCGGTGAGCTGGAGCAACGCGCCAGGGATGGTTCGGCAGTGGCCATCGAAGCGCGCTGGACGGTGGTGCGCGACGCAGAAGGCAAAGTCAGCGGGGTGCTCGGCATTAACACGGACATCCGCGAGCGCCGGCGCGCGCGTGAAGAAATCCTGCGGCTCAACGCCAGCCTGGAAGAGCGTGTGCAGCAGCGCACAGCGCAGCTTGAATTCGCCAACAAGCAGCTCGAAGCGTTTTCCTATTCCGTGTCCCACGACCTGCGCAGCCCACTGAGCGCCATCGACGGATTCAGCGACTTGCTGCAGCGGGCCATCAACAAGGCCGACAGCACGCCACTGTCAGAGCGCAGCCGGCATTACCTGGCGCGTATTCGGGCCGGTGTGGGCCAGATGGGGGAATTGATCGACGCAATGCTGACGCTGGCACAAGTGTCGCGCTCAAGCCTGCGCTGGGAGCCCGTCGACCTCAGTGCGCTGGCGCAGGGCATTCTTGACGGCTACTGTGAGCGCGAGCCTGAAAGGCCCGTGGCGCTTCATGTTGAAACGGGCCTGGCAGGGCAGGGCGACCCGCGCCTGCTCAAGCAGCTGCTGGAGAACCTGCTGGGCAACGCATGGAAATTCAGCGCCAACCATGAGCGCACTGAAATCACCTTTGGCCGTGAGACCGGGGAAAATGGAGAGACCGTTTATTTTGTCCGGGACAAGGGCGCCGGCTTTGACATGGCCTATGTCGAGAAGCTGTTCGGCGCATTCCAGCGCCTGCATTCGCTCTCGGAATTTGCCGGCACCGGTATCGGCCTTGCCACAGTGCACCGCATCGTGGCACGGCACGGCGGCAAGGTCTGGGCCCAATCATCCCTGGGGCAAGGCGCTACGTTTTACTTCACGCTGGGCGAAAAGACTTTGTAGGAGTTGAGCCCCCCACGCTCCCCACTGCGTGTAGATCGCTGCCCCCCGAGGGGGCGTTTGGTACGGCAAAGCCGGTTTCACGGCTCGTGCGGGCCTTCAAGCGGGGAGAGTGCAGGGCCTCAGGTGCGATGCGAAGCGAGCCGTTTAACACCAGCCGGGGCCGCGGGACTGGCTTTGCCAGACCGCAGGCGCAGCGCCCCCTCGGGGGGCAGCGGCTACACGCAGTGAGCAAGCGTGGGGGCTAAAAGTTCTTCAGAGTTTCGCGCAGCGTTTGCGCCTTGCCTGCGTCAAACTGGCCTTCAACCCGGGCCAGCACATCACCCTGGCGGTTGACGATCACGGCGTAGGCCTGGTCGGTGCCATTGAGGCCGGCAGCGCGCACAAAGCTGGCGCGGTCGGTGAAGACCGGCACCAGCCTGGCGCGCTCGGTGTCGGCCGGGTAATGCTTGAGCAGCTTGTTTTCGACGGCGCTGCGGCCCGTCAGTGTGCCGGGATCATTGACGACCGGCATGCGCATCCAGGCAATGGACGAATCGTTGCGCAGGTTCAATCCCTGGATCCAGCTTTCGGCCTCGGCGTGCTGGCCGCGCTGGAAGGTGATCAGGGCCAGGGTGCGGTCGGAGGGCAAGCCATCGGGTACGTTGACCGGCTGGCGCAGCAGGGTTTGCGCCATGAAGGCCGGCATATGCCCCATCACGCTGGCCTCATTCGGGGACGCAAACGCCAAAGCAAATGCAAGGCCCACGGCAACCAGCCAGGCGCCAAGATAGGACGCGTTGTTTTTCATGGTGCTCTCCCGGTGCGGCTGCGGTGCAAGAAATGTTGCACGAGCCCTCTGTTGCAAGATACATGCAAGCCACAAGCTGCGCAAACCATCAATTGGAACAAAGTGTTATTACTGTCTGGTCATGCGGCAGCCTCAAAGTTCAAAAAAGAAGCGGTGCGGCTGCTTTACAGGCGCACTGGCGAGCCGGTGTCTAAAATGCAGCCATGACTCCCCCCGGCGCCCCTCCCCTACGCAGTCCCAGGACCGCCGCCGCAAAACCTGCCCCGCCCAGGCTGTCTTTCAAGACACAGATGCTGCAGGTGCGCGAAGAGGCGATTGTCCAGGCGGCCAACCGCCTGCTGGCAGAAAAAGGCTTTGACCTGATGACGGTGGACCAGGTCGCTGCGGACGTGGGCATCGCCAAGGCCAGCCTTTACAAGCACTTTCCCAGCAAGGAAGACCTGGCCGCCGCCGCCATGGTGCGCGTGCTGGATCGCGCCCGCGAGTTCCTCGGCACGCTGGCGCCCGGCGCGCGGCCGGTGGACCAGCTCAAGGCGGTCGTACGCTGGATGATGCAGATGCAGCAGGCCGGTGACATGCCTTCGCTGCCCAGCCAGAACTCCAGCCTGCGCGCCGCCCTGATGGGCAACAAGGCTTACCTGGACGGGCTCATGCAGGTGAGCGACGTCATCGGTGGCTGGATTGAGCAGGCACAAAAAGACGGCAGCCTCAACCCCGCGTTGCCGCCGCTGCTGGTGCTGTACACGCTGTATGCGCGCGCCTGCGACCCGGTGCTTGAGTTCATGCGTGCCAGCGGCCAGCACAGCGACGAAGAAATCATCACCCTCGTGATGACCACCTGCTTTGATGGCCTGAGGGCCCACTAACCCGCTGCTAACCGGCCGTCCACCGGCCCATTGGCGCGCGGCGGGACTGCTATTAAATTAATAGCTGCTTGCGCACGTCCTTAAAGGGCTAGAGCCCGATTTTGATCAGCAGATCGGGTAAAAATCCATCCTGCTCCTGCTTGCGCGCATACCCCAGCGGGTTGGCCACCACGCGGCAACCGCGGCGGGTGTAGTCGATGGCGCAGTGCAGGTGCCCGTGCAGCCACAGGTCCGCCAGCGGCAGCAAGTCATCCAGCGCATTGCAAAAGCCCGCGGTGCCCGGGACCAGCCCATAGCGCGGGTCGGCGCTCAGCAGGCTGGGTGCGAAATGGGTCACGGCCACGGTGGGCCCTTCAAACGGCACAGCCAGGGCTTGCCTCAGCCAGGCCTGGCTTTTGAGGCCTTCTTCGCGCACGTCGGCCGCCAGCAGCGGCTGCCCGGCGCGGAAGGCATGGTTTTTACTGAGGTAGAAGTTGGCTGCGCGGAATGCTTTTTCCCGTGCCTTCAATTGCTCTCCCGTGGTGATGTCTGCCGCCTGGGCCTGGCCTGCGCTCAGGGCATCAAAGTCCGTCCACAGCGTGCAGCCCACAAAACGCACCCCGTTGATCACCGCGGTTTCACGCTCCAGCCAGACCATACCCAGGCGCTCGCAGGTCTGCCGCAGCCGTGCATGGGTGTCGTCGAAATCCAGGCCATCGTATTCGTGGTTGCCGGGCACAAACAGCACCGGCGTGGGCCAGCCGGCGCCGCCCTGGTCCGCAGGCAAGGGTGAAAAGCGCGCGAGGCCGAAGTCGGCGATGCCCCGTTCGCCCAGCAGCGAGCCCTGCTGGTAGGAGCCGATGTCGCCGGCGAGCACCAGCAGGTCGGCGCCGGGCACCGGCAACGCCGTAAAGTCGGGGTTACTCTCAAGGTGCAGGTCGGACAGGAGCTGGATGTTCACCCTGTCGATTGTGCGGGAAGACGATGGGCGTGCGGATGGCAGGCTTTTCGTTTGCGCCTCAACTGTCCGTCAGCCGTATTCCCGTGGCATCGGCAGAAAAACAAAACAGGGAAAGCAGGAGCCGCCTTTGAAGCAGATCAAGAACCCCGCCGTCGCGCAGACCTTCGCAGCTTACCCACCGCTGCTGCGCCGCAAGCTGCTGGCCTTGCGCCAGCTGGTCCTTGACACGGCGTCGGCCACGGCCGGTGTCGGCGCGCTGGAGGAAACCCTCAAATGGGGCGAGCCGGCCTACCTCACGTCGGCCAGCAAAAGCGGCAGCACCATCCGCCTGGGGCCGGTTAAATCCAGCCCGTCGCAGTACGCCTTGTACTTCAACTGCAACACCACACTGGTAGATACTTTTCGCACCTTGTTTCCGCACGAGCTGCACTATGAAGGCAACCGCGCCATCGTGCTGGATGCGGCCGATGCACTGCCGAGGGACACCTTGTCGTTTTGCATTCAGGCGGCGCTGACGTACCACCTGGCAAAAGAAAAAGGCCGGTGAAGCCAGCCAGGGCGCATCAGGCCAGCGGCGCCAGCAGGCGCACGGTGAAGGTCGTGCCTTGCCCGGGCTTGCTGGCGACTTCAATCTGCCCCTGGTGCAGCTCCACACATTCCTTCACGATGTGCAGGCCGATACCGGTTCCGGAGATGTTGCCGACATTCGTGCCGCGGTGAAAGCTGCCGAACAGCCGCGGCAGGTCGGCGTCAGGGATGCCGATGCCGTGGTCACTGATGCGCAGGTGGATCTGGTCGCCCACGCCGCGAACGGCAAACTGCACCGGCGTGTCCGGGTCTGAATATTTCAGCGCATTGCCCACCAGGTTGACCACGATGTGGCGCAGCAGCTGCTGGTCCGCCGTGCGCGGCGCATCCAGGGCATCGCAGGTCAGCGACACGCGCGAGGCCTGCGGGTTACCGCGTTCGAGCTCACCCATCACCTGCACCAGCCAGTCGGGCACCGCCAGCGGAGCGGCTTCGAACTGGAACTTGCCCAGCTCCAGGCGGCTGGTCAGCAGCACCTGCTCGACCATGCTGTTCATGCGGGCCACCGCTGTCTTGATCTGGCCGAGCAGCTCGCGGCGCTCACTGGCCGGAAAGCTGGAGCCGTAGGCGTCGAGCAATTCCACCGACGACAGGATGGCGGCCAGCGGCGTGCGGAATTCGTGCGATGTCACGGCGACAAAACGCGACTTGAGCTCCGACAGCTCGCGCTCGTGCGCCAGCGTCTTGAGCATGTCTTCCTCCGCCTGGCGCTTGCGCGTGACATCGGTCAGGAAGTTGAGCGTGGCGGGCGCGCCTTGCCATTCAAACATCACCGCGCTGATCTCCAGCCAGCGCGTGGCGCTGCGGCTGTGCTGCACGCGAAACTGGTAGTAGTTGTCCACCGCTTCGCCACGCAGGCGCTTCATGTGGTTGCTCAGCACCTTCTCGCGGTCGTCCGGGTGGATGAATTCGATGAAGGGCCGGGACTTGGCGGTTTCCTCGTCCAGCGAGGTCAGCTCCAGTGCTTTCGGGTTGGCGTAAAGAATGCGCCCGGCCGCCGTGACCAGAATGCCCTCGCTGACGTTTTCCACCACGGCGCGGTATTTGGCCTCGGAATCGGTACGCCGGCCGATCTCCACACGCAGCTGCTTGGACGTGTCGAGCTGCCAGGTGATGTTGTTGGCCAGGTGGATGACGCGCAGCAACTTGCCGGAAGGGCTGTGCATGGGCAGCGCGCGCTGGCTCAGCCGGGCATTGCCGCCCTGGGGCCGGATGACCCTGTACTCTTCGCTGCGCTTCAGGGCGCTGGTCTGCAGGCTCAGCACCCGCTCGCGGTCTATCGGGTCCACATGCTCCAGCCATTGCCAGGGCCGGTCTGCCAGCGTGTCGGCCGACAGGCCCCAGAACGCTTCGAAAGCCGGGTTGGTGTAAGTGATGCAGCCGGTCTGCGGGTCCCAGGACCAGAGCATGGCGTCAATATGCGAGGCAATCTGCCGCAGCAGCGCCAGCGCCTCGCCCGGCGCTGACGCCTGGCTCTCAGCCTGGGGTGGAGAAGGAGGACTCGGGGGATGGGCCACCGCCCAAGCATAGCCGCCAGCTTCGTGAAGTTTTGCCCGGAAATCACGTAGAAATGACGCACATGTGCCACCGCGCGGCACGGTATGCGTTTTTTGCATGGCTTTGGCCCTGAGTTAGGCTTGAAACCCTAGGGAAAACCCTTATTCTTCATTCACCGCAACTTTTTCACCCCATGAGGGTGACCCTGACATGTACAGCCTGCTTTCCCAAATCGCCCGTTTCCTGCCCGCCGCAACCCGCGTGGCCCCTGTGAACGGTGTGGCCCACAACCTGATGGAACGCGCCGAAGCCGGTGCCGGCCGCGACCCGCAGCAAGCCCAGGAACTGCGCAGCGCCGCCTACGCTTACCTGAGCGTGGTTCGCTGAGCCTGCCTGGCCAGTTCGCGCCAGCGGCCTTGCGCCGACGCGTGGCGCCCAGACGCCTGTTCCGGGCCGCAGCCACGGCCACCCATTTCCCTTCCCTGCTTTTCCCTTTAGAGCTTGACCCCCGCCCCTTTGACGGCGGGCGCCAGCACGGCCACCTGGTCCTTCACGAAGCTGGTGAACGCTGACGGGCTCATGGGCTGGGTGGTAATGCCCAGCTCCAGCATCTTCTTCCTGATCTCGGCCGTTGCCAGTATTTCGTTGCACGCGCTGTTAAGCCGCGCGACGATATCGGCCGGCATGTGCGCCGGGCCGCTCAGGCCAAAAAAGTTGTCCAGCACCAGCTTGCGGTAGCCAAATTCCAGCACGCTGGGCACATCCGGCACCAGCGGTGAGCGGCTGGCCGACGTCACTGCCAGCGGCACCAGCTGCCCGCTCTTGAAGTAGGGCACAAAAGCCGTCAGCACGTCGATGCCCACGGGGATCACGCCGGCGATCAGGTCAGTCGTCATGGGCGCGCCGCCGCGGTACGGGATGTGCACCAGGTTCACGCCCATGGATTTTTTCATCAGCTCGCCGTAAATGTGGCCGATCGAGGCCGGGCCGCCCGAGCCGAAGTCGAGCCGGCCTGCCTTGCGCGCCTGCGCTTCGACGTCGGTGATCGTCTTGATAGGCGCATGCGGATTGGCCATCACCACGCAGGGCGCATTGCCGATCAGCGCGATGTGCGTGAAACCTTCCACTGGGTCATAAGGCTGCTTTTCCAGCGCAAACGGGCCGATGGACACCGGCGTGGAGTTGCTCAGCATCAGCGTGTAGCCGTCGGCCGGCGCCTGCGCCACCACGAGCCCGCCCACACTGCCGCCCGCGCCCGGCCGGTTGTCGACCACCACCGCCTGCCCCAGTTTTTTGCCCAGCTGTTCGGCCATCACGCGCGCGACGATGTCGCTGGCGCCGCCAGCCGGAAAGGTCACCACGATCCTGATCGGCTTGTCGGGCCAGGCGGCAAAGGCCGGCAGCGCCACGGATGCGGCACCGCTGGCGAGAATCTTCAGCGCGGTGCGGCGCGCAAGTGGGTGTAAGGGCATGGGGTGGCCTGGCATGGTGATTCCTGCATACAGTTTGGGTCCAAGACTGTATGCAGGAACCATGCCCTGGGGCCGCGACCGTTCGAAAGGAGTGGCCGGCAGGCTACAGCCAGGCGTGCCACTATAAAAAAGATAGCAGCTTGCGCCCATCCCTATTGCCTTTGGTGGCAATTGAGCGCTTGAATGCAAAGGGAAAATACGGGGAGCCGGGGTTTTGGCGCTCAGCGCACGCGAACGGTCGCCCAAGCCGCAAAAAAGTGCCAATCCCCTCGATTTCGGGTACCAAACAGGCCTGCAACCCAATCAGGGTAAGCGCCAGCAGCTATGTATTTGATAGCGATGCGGGCGGCAACCCATCCACGACGGGGCGGCCGTTAGCGGTGCGCGGCCCCTCCGGCGCAAGCTCGCCATCAGCGCCACAGCTCGCCGCTCAGGGCGACATCCTTGACCATGCGCTCCTCCAGGTACGCGTCCTTGTAGGCGGAGCGCACCGTCTTCCAGGTTTCGCTGGTGGCGGGCAGGTCGGTGCGCGCCGAGATGAGGGTACGAAACGCGATGTGGCCGACGCCGGTGAATGAGGCTTCGGCGCGCAGGGCCACGTTGCAGTTGATGGTTTCCCCCGGCCCGATCAATCCGGCGGGGCAAATGTCGGCCTGGATGTCGCCGGGCTTCAGCCCCAGCGCCGCGGCCCGCATGTTCGGCAGCGGGTGCAGGGTTAGGGCAATACGTGGCTGGCCCACGCGGATGGCGCGGCGGCTGGCGTTGGTCAGCGCAAAACCGAAAGACACGCTGTGGTCCTGCCAGGTGACTTTTTGCTGGAACTTGACCTGCAGGTTGGGGGCCAGGGAGTCCACCAGTTCATCGACCGCCTTGACCCGCTCCAGCCGCTTGCGTTCCGCCGCCTGGGCGTCGGGCACCGGCTTCTGTACGGGCTCCGGTACAGGTTCAGGCGCGGCCTTGGGTAGCTGGATCTCGGCCTTCATCTGCTCCATATTGGCGCGCAATGCCTCGGTCTGGGCCTTGGCCTCGGCCAGCTTTTGCTCCAGCTGCTGCTGGTTCTTCTGGTTCGCGGCCATCAGTTGCTGCATCAGCAGCTGCGCTTCCTTCTGCGCCTTCGCCGCCGGCCGGTCTACCAGGGTGTAACGCGCCGCGCTGCCGGCCACCACAATCGCCAGGCCGATGATGAGCAGGAAAACGATGGTGTCGTATCGCTGGGCGCCCGCGTCCTTGCCGGGCTTCGGTTTGGGTTTGCGCGGCGGGAGAGGCGGCAGGGATGGTGGTGGAATGGGAGGCATGCTTTTGTAAGCCATGAGGTATGACGCGGCTGGTATGAAGAGGGGGTGGTTTTTATCAAGTCGGTTAGTGGCTAAGCCGGTAACCGGCAAACGGTGGGCCGAAGCAGGGCCATTTGCGTCGGGTTGCCGAGTTCACCATTTGCCGCGCAACCCCATCAGCAGGGACAGGTTGCGCTGACGTGCGTTCTGTTCGGTCTGCAGGTCGGCGAAGAGGTTGAGGTTGTCGTGTATGCGGCCCGATGCCCCCACGCCGAGGATCATGGTGTTGGCATTAAGGGCCACGCCCGCCACCTGGAACTGGTAGGGCGTTGTGGCACCTTGCAGCTGCGCCGTCATCGGCGTGTTGTATTGGCCAAACTCATGCGCCCACACCAGCCGCGGCTCAATCCGCAGCCGGCCCACGTCAAAGCCGGCCTTCAGCCCCAACAGTGATTTTGTCGAGGACACGGTTTGCGCGGCGACCTGCAGGTTGAGTGCGCCCGCACCCTGTTCGGTAAAGCCGCTGGTCTGGTTGCGGCTGAAGGCAAGCCCGGCCATGGGCTGCAGTGTCCAGCCGTTCATGTCCAGGTCGTAGGTCATTTCCCCGTACGCCGTGGCGGTGCTGCTGCTGAAGTTTGACGAGGCCACGCGGCTGATCGGCCCGACGACGATGCCGCGGTCCATGTGGTTGTTGTGAAACGCCAGGCTGGCGAGCCCGTTCAGGCGCCAGGCGCCGTCGGCATAGCCGGCGTACATCGCCAGCGCTGCGGTACGCGCCCTGCCCTGGTCACCCGAGTCAAACCCGACTCTTGACGTGCCGACCGTCACGGCGCCGCCCAGCATCCGGCCGGGGCCCACTTCGGCGTCGTAACCGGCGCTCACGCCTGCGCCGTTGAGCCGGCTGGCCATGGCGTTGCCGTCGCTGTCGGTGGTCTGGTGGTTGCCGTAACCGCGCAGCCAGAAACCGCAGCCATCTTCGATGGCCGGGAAAAGCGCTCTCAGGGCTTCGCGGCGCGCGACGTCGTCGCTCCCGCATACCGCGCGCTGGTCGCTTCGGCCCACGCGCGCCCGCAGCTGCTCGCCGAATGCGGCGGCAAAGCTCGGGCCCGCGCGGCGCAAGGCCACCAGGTTGGCGCCGCCTATGGCGTCGAAGGCGGCGAGGGCCTGCGGCACCGACAGGCTGTTGACGGCGCTCAGCACGGTGCTCATGTCGCCGCTCGCGCTGCCGGAAGCATCCTGAAGTGCGTTGGACGCCGACTGCTGGTTGGGCGTCATGCCGGGCAGGGTGTTGTAGCCGGTGCTGTTGCGTGCCAGGGTCAGGTACACATTGTTGGGGTCGTAGGTGAGCGAGGGCGTCAGAAACGCCAGGTTGGTCGTGAGCCCGGTGAAGACGCCGACTCGCCCGCCTGTTGCGTTGAGGATGGTGTACTGCGTGGTCGGCGAATAGGTGCCGGCGCTGGCCAGCACGTTGACCGTGCCGCCGTTGATGGTCAGCGTGCCGGTGGCGTTGGTGCGGTCGTTGCTCCCGGCTGCATCGACCTCCACGCTGTAATTGGAGCCCGCATTGAAGGTCAGGTTGCCGACGACGGTGAGGGTGCCGATGGAATTGCCGGGGGCCAGCGTGCCGCCCGACTGGATGGTGGTGTTGCGCACGGAGCCGGTGCCRCCCAGCGTGCCGCCGTTCAGCACCTGCACGGCGGAGTTGGTCAGGCTGCCGTTGACCGACAGCGTGCCGCCGCTGACGGTGGTGCTGCCGCTGTAGGTGTGGGTGCCGGCCAATGTGACGTTGCCGGTGCCGCTTTTGACCACATTGCCGGTGCCGCTGATGACACCGCCAAACGTTCCGTTGCCTGCTTGCAGGAACTCCAGGTTGGCGTTGGTGGTAATCAAGCCCTGCAGGTTGGCGGTAGTGCCGCGCAAGGTGCCGCCATTGATGGTGGTGCCGCCTGTGTAGGTGTTGGCGCCAGAAAAAATCACCGTGCCGGTGCCTTCCTTGACCAGCGCGCCGACGCCGCTGATAGACCCTGCAAAGGTGCCGCTCGGGCCTTCGAAGGTCAGCACGCCGTCGTTGCTGATGGCTCCCTGCAGGCTGGTGGTGGTGCCGATCAGGCGGGCATTGGTTCTGATGAAGGTGCCGCCGGTGTAACTGTTGACGCCCGTCAGTTTGGTGGGGCCCCCGCCGTGGTTGAAAACTTCGACCCATCCGGCGCCGCTGATTGCTGGGGAGAAGGTGTAGAGTGCAGCGTCGTCCTGGTTGAACTTGATGCTGGAGCCGGCATTGCCGAGAACCACGGCGTCGGCATCCAGGGTGCCGCTGGGCCCGATGTTGCCGATGACCAGCGTCCCGGTGCCCACACGGCCCAGATGCAGGGTGCGGGTGCCGCCCAGCGTCACGGTGGCGCCGGTGCGGATGCCCAGGGTCCCGTCTCCATTGTTGCCGACAATGAACTGGTCGCCCGGAGCCAGGCTGGGAGGGGACACGTTCAGGCTGGCGCCGGCGCCGTCCATGAGGATATGCCCTCCGGTCACCGTGTCGCCCACGCTCACCCGCGTGGCCGTGACGCTCCCGTTAATCAGCATGGATCCCGCGTTACCCGGCGTTGGCGTGGTGCCCAGCAGAAGCGTGCCGGCGGCCAGGGTGCCGCCCGCATGGACGACCACCTGGCCGTTTTCCTCCACTTGCAGCGTGCCCACCTGGCCTGCCCCGGTAACGTCCACCTGCTGGTTCGACGGGACCCTTGCCACGCTGGCGGCCGTAGGCGTGCCGCCACTCCAGTTACCTGCGTCGTTCCAGTCCTGGGTGGCTGCGGCCGAGAAGTCGTTGGTGGCTTGGGCATGGCCGGCACGTGGCGCTGCGGCCAGGCCGGCGAATGCCATGGCCAGGCACAGCGGCTTCAAGGAAAGGTGCAGACAGGAGGGCATGCTGGCGAAGTTGGTTGTTGTGCGTTCAGACCAGGAGGGCGGCGCAACCGAAAGCGGCTGCCGCGACAGAAGACGTCATGCGCCGGGTTGGAAGCGCCAGCAACCAGTTCATTAACATTTTTTAACGCCTCCTTTGAAATTTCTGCCCGCCAGAAAGGGACTCCTTCGAGAGGCGGTACCTCCTGTTTTAACTTTGCTTTACGTTACATTTTTTTGCAAGTAGACCGTTTGGCAGCTTTTGACGCAAAGGCGGCCAAATAGCAAAACCAAAGAATTAATTTTTGTGGGGGTTACCAAAGCGGGGCCGAACGTCCCCAAACCGCATGGCCATCGCGACGCGCGCGAAGTGAGGCAGCCGACGCGCCGCCAGACGTCGGTGGTCAGTTTTTCGCTATAAAAGCCATCTGCGCCTGTCCTGATTGGCAGACAGCACCACCGGGGTGGTATGGGCTGCTGGGGATGTCTTACCAGCGGCTGCGCAAACCCACCAGCACCGCCAGGTTGCGCTGGGCCGAATTGTGTTCGGCCTGCACGTCGGCGAACAGGTCCACCCCTTTGCTGATGCTGCCGCTGGCGCCCAGCCCGAGGATCAGTGTGTCCCGCTTCAGGGTTGCGCCCGAAACCTGGAACGGTGACGCCGTAGCGGCACCCTGGAACTGCGCCGTCAACGGTGTATTCAGGTCGCCGAACTCGTGCGCCCAGATCACGCGGGGCTCAATGCGAATGCGGCCGGTGTCGAAGGATGCCTTGGCGCCCAGCGTCGACTTGGCGGAGTTGACCGTCTGCCCGGCCACTTGGAGGTTCAGTGCGCCTGCGCCGGTTTCTGTAAAGCCGTCTGCCTTGCTTCTGCTGAGTGAAAGCCCTGCCAGAGGCTGAAGCGTCCAGCCATTCATCGGAATTGAATAGCTGGCCTCGCCGTAGGCTGCGAGCGTGCTGCTGTCGAAGTCTGATGAAGCCACACGGTTCAACGCACCCACTACGACGTTGCGATCCAGATGGTTCTTGCCCCAGCCCAGGGTGGCCGAGCCGCTGAAGTTCCAGGGGCCGGTGGCGTAGCTGCCATAAACCCCAAACGCCGAACTGCGCGTCTTGCCGCTTTCGTTGTTGTCGGTGGAAAGGCGCGACGTGCCACCGGTGGCCGCGACGCCGACGCGAACGCCGTCTTTCACTTCAGCATCAAATCCAACACTCAGGCCCGAGCTGCGAAGCCGGCTTGAGGCTGCGTTTCCGTCACCGTCGGTATTGCCATAGCCGCCGTTGCCGCGTACCCACAAGCCTTTGCTTGCTGCGTCCGGTGAAGAAGAAAGTGAGGAAGCATCACCACCGGCCAATGAAAACTTTTGTGGCGCTGAATCGGAAACAGTCGCCATCAAATCAGAGAGATGGTTGTTCGCTGCAAGAAGCACAGGTCGGCTGGTGAAGGAATTCGCAAAGCCGCTTGCTGCATTGGCTTGGGCACCCAGCCTGGCCTGCAGGTGGCTGCCGAAGCTGGTTGTAAAGCCGGCGCTCGCGCGCCGCAGAGCGACGATGCCTGCGCCGCCGGCTGCGTCATAGGCGGCACGCGCCTGCACAGTGGACAAACCCGTCAGCGCGGTTTGCACCGTGGCCATGTCGCCTGCATTGCCAGCGTTCTGCAGCGCGGTGGATGCGGCGATCTGGTTCGGTGTGATCGCGACCGAGGTGAAGCTGGTTTCGTTGCGGGTCAGCGTCAGGAAGACATTGTTGGCGTCGTAGCCCAGTGTCGGGGTCAGGAAAGCGAGGTTGGAGGTAACCCCAGCAAAGTTTCCGGTGCGTCCACCCGCGGCGTTGAGGATGGTGTACTGCGTGCTGGCCTGGTAAGTGCCCGAGGCGGCCTGCACATCGACCGTGCCGTTCAGCGCTGCGGTGCCGGTGACGTTGATGCGGTCATTCGCACCGGCGCCATTCACTTCGACGCGATAGACCGAGCCCGTCGCGAAGCTCAAGTTGCCGTTGACCGTCAGCGTGCCGATCGAATTGCCGGGTGCGAGCACGCCGCCGCTCAGGATGCTGGTGGTGCCCAGCGTGCCGGTGCCGCCTAGCGTGCCGCCGTTGTTGACGATGACGGCCGAATTGGCGATGGAGCCGTTGACCGACAGCGTGCCTGCGTTGACGGTGGTGGCGCCGCTGTGGGTGTTGGCCCCGGTCAGGATCAGGTTGCCGGCGCCGAGCTTGGCGAAGGTGCCGGTGCCGCTCATCACGCCGGTATAGGTGCCGGTGGCCGCCTGGTCGAAATTGACAGCCGCGTTGTTGGTGATATTGCCCTGCAGGCTGCTGGTGTTGCCCTGCAGTGTGCCTGCTGTCACGGTGGTGCCGCCGGTGTAGACATTGGCGCCCGTCAGCACCAGCGTGCCCGCGCCGGTTTTGGTGATGGCGCCGGCGCCGCTCATGGCGCCGGTGTAGGTGCCGTTGGCAACCTGGTCGAAGTTAACGGCGGCATTGTTGGTAATCGCGCCTTGCAGGCTCGTCGTGTCGCCCTGCAAGGTACCGGCTGTCACGGTGGAGCCGCCGGTATAGAAATTGGCGCCTGTCAGCGTGAGGGTGCCCGTACCGGTTTTGGTGAGGACGCCGCCGCCGTTCATGACGCCGGCGTAGGTGCCGTTGACGGCTTGGTCAAAATTCACGATGGCGTTGTTGAGGATGTTGCCCTGCAGGCTGGTGGTGTCGCCTTGCAGCGTTCCGCCGTTGACGGCGGTGCCGCTGGTGTAGGTGTTGGCGCCCGTGAGGATGGTGGTGCCGCTCCCGGTCTTGGTCAGGGTGCCTGTGCCAGATACCGCTGCTGAAAACGTCGTGGTGCCGGTATGGTTGAACTGCAACGAGGAGCCGGCCGTGCCGAAGATCACGCTGCCGGCCGTGAGTGTGCCGGCGCTGGTGCCACTGCCGATGAAAAGCGTGCCGYTGGCCGTATCGCCCATATGCAGGGTGCCTGTGCCGTTGATGGTGACGTTGGCGCCCGCATCAATGTGCAGCTCACCTGCGCCGTTGCCCCCGATCTCAACGCGGGTCCCCTGCGTCACCCCGATTGGCGCGAGCGTCAAGGTAGAACCTGCGCCGGTGACCGTCACAATGCCCTGCCGGGACGCATCACCTGCGAAAAGGTGTCCGGCGGACACCGTGCCGCCCTGGACGGTGAGCTTGGCGGCACCGGCGCCGCTGGTTGTCCCCAAGGCGATGACGCCGGCGACAGCCAGCGAGCCGCCCGCGCCGACGACTATCTCACCGCTGTTCAGCACTTGCACCGCCTGCGCCGTGCCTGCGCCATTGAGGGTGGCCTGGTCGCCGGCAGTGGTCAGGCGCGCGGTGGTCCCTGCGTTCGGCACACCGGAGAACCAGTTGCCGCCGGCGGCCCAGTTGCCACCGCCGCCAGCACTCCAGTCGGTACTCTGGGCAAAGGCGATACCGGGCGTGGCGAGCAGGCCGGCCAGAACAAGTGCGGTGTTCAGCGGACGCAGCCGGCAATTCAGGCGTGTTTTCACGGAAGCGGGTCCCCTCGGTGGTTGTGTGCACGCGATTAAAAGCGCCGCCGGCCACCGCCGTAAATACCGCAAAGGGGTTAGATGGCGTTTTGGAACGACAACGACCGGACCGGCGTCGCTATGTTATTAATAGCTGGTGGCGCACGTGGCGCTTGGGCTGCGCACTAATCGGTTCTTAAATCGCTGCCAGACAGCGGCCGGCCCGGGAACTATTTACGCATCCCGGCTTGCCGCTAGCACCTCACGCAATGCCGATTGCAGCGCCTGCGGCTGGCAGGGCTTGCGCACCACCGTCACGCCGCTATGGGCAATGCGCTGCAGCTGGGCCGGCGCAGTTTCGCCGGTGACGACCAATGCGCGCAGGCCAGGCAGTTGCTCACGAAAGCTGGCGAGCACTGTCAGGCCGTCGCGGCCTTCAGCGTCGCCCAGGTGCAGGTCGGTCACCAGCAGATGGGGTTGCCCGCTTGCTTGGCTGCCGGCTCGCCCGAGCCATGCGAGGGCGGCTTCAGCGCTGTCAAACGCCTGCACCGAAAGGCCCATCGCGCTGACAGCCTGCGTGGTGGCGGCCAGCGCCAGCGGGTCGTCGTCGAGCACCAGGGCTTGCCAGCCGGTGAAGCCGCCAGCCAATGCATCGTTTGCTGTCTGCGGCAACCCGATTCGGGGTGCTTCGCCTGCATGCAGGGGCAGGGCGATGCTGAACAGGCTGCCGCGGCCGGGTGCGGACCTCAGCGCCACGCCGGCCCCCATTTGCGCTGCCAGCCGCTTGACGATGGCCAGGCCCAGGCCGAGCCCGGCCTGCTCCCTGTTTTGCGGCAAACGCACAAAGGCATCGAAAAGGCGTTGCTGGTCGGCTTCTGAAATGCCGGGGCCGGTGTCGACGACACCGATGTGCACGTGGCCGGCCCGTGGCCGGGCAAACAGCAGCACCGCGTTGCCTGTGGTGAACTTGATGGCGTTGCTGGTGAGGTTGAGCACGATGCGTTGCAGTGCATCGGGCGGCGCATTCACCCACAGGTCGGCGCGGGCACGCACGCGCAGCTGAATGTTGCGCTGTGCGGCGGTGGCGGCCAGCGTGCCGGCGACCGAATCCAGCATCGTGCTGACGGGCAGCGGTGACGCAGCCAGCGGTGTGGCGCCGGCGTCGAGCTGTGCCAGGTCGAGCAGGCCTTCAAGCAAACCGTTGAAGGCCATGACGCTGGTTTCGAGCTGGCCGGCCATGCGCTGGGCCTGCACCGCCGCGGGCTGGCTGCTGCCGGTGAAGGCCCTGGCCAGCGTGGTTTTCAGGCCGGTTGCAAACAGGCCTGCGGCATACGCGGGTTGGCGCAAGTCATGCGTGGCAGCGGCCAGCAGCGCGGTCTTGTCGGCGCTGGCCAGTTCGGCCCGGTCGCGTGCGGCCGCCAGGTCGCGCACCAGCTGGGCGTTTTCAAAACGCAGTTCGATGGAGGTGAGCAGGCTGCGGTTCAGGCCGCGGCCATAACCCAGGCACACCAGCATGAAAACCAGCGTCAGCAGGCCGAAGCCGGCAAATTCGCGCGGGCCTTCGGTCATGCAGCGCAGGGCAAACGGCAGCACCGAGGGAATCGAATAGGCCATGAAGGCCGGGTAATACACCGAGAGCGAACCGAGCGCGCCACTGACCATGCCGCCCAGCAGAAAACCCAGAAACAGCGTGGGCACATAGGCCTGCGGATCAAACGCCATCAGCCCCAGGATCCCCCAGAGGCAACCCGACATGAAAGAGCCGGTCGCAAACGCGCGTGCCGCCCGGCGCGTGCTGTGGAGGTCCAGCTGCCCGGTGGGAGCGGCGCGCACCCGCCGGAAAAAGCGCCGCACCATGACAAACCGGCTGGCCGTGAGCAGCACCACCGCGCCCAGCCAGCCCCAAAGCAGTGGGCCGGTCAATGGGTCAGCCTGGCCGGACGGCTGCAGCACCACGGCGGCGACAGTCCCCGCCAGCAGGGTGCCAAGAAAGGTGCTGGTGGACTGCTTGTACAGCGTCTGGACCTGCTCGAACAGCACAGGATGGGCAGAGGTCATGGTGCGTAGAATCCGTCAGGGTTGCGTGGCATGCCGGTGGTGCACAGCCCGTGCTGCCCCCGCTTCACCGGCCCCTGCTGATCGTAGTTGATTCCCCTGCCTGGACGATATGACGCAAACACCCATCCGCCTGCTGCTCGCCGACGACCATGACCTGGTGCGTGACGGCCTGGCTGCGTTGATGGCCTCCTGTGACGACATCGAAGTGGTGGCATCAGTGGCCGGCAGCGACACCGCGATTGCCCAGGCGCTGGCGCTGGCGCCCGATGTGGCGGTGATCGACTTCCAGTTGCCGCCCGAAGACGGCGTAGCCGTGGCGCTGGCCTTGCAGGCCGCGCAGAGCCCGACGCGTGTGCTGCTGATCACCGGCAGCCAGGAGCGCGCCGACATTGAACGCATTTTTGCCAGCCCGGCGCACGGGGCCTTGCACAAGAGTGGCGGGGCGGACGAACTGATCGCCGCGATCCGTGCGCTGGCCGAAGGCGACCTGCACTTTTCAGAATCCATTGCCGCACTGCGCCAGCCGCCGGGCATTGACGCGCTGGCCGAGCTGCGCAAGCTGACCGAACGTGAGAAACAGGTGCTGTGCTCGGTGGCGGAGGGTGCGTCCAGCAAGCTCATTGCCGCCAGCCTGCTGCTGCAGCGTGAAACCGTGCGCACGCACCGCCGCAACCTGATGCTGAAACTGGGCATGCACAACAGCGCCCAGCTCACGGCCTTTGCGATCCGGGCCGGGCTGATCTGAGCCGGTACTTCCGCTATTAAATCGATAGCTGCTAGCGCCCGTCTATATTGGCCTGAAGCCTGATTTAATGCTTCAAACTGGCTGCTTTCCGGCACCGGGGCGGCTGTTTGCCGCTGCGGTGCTGAAAAAAAACACTCCCGGCACGCCTCTTTTTCCGTCATATTGGCCTGAACATCAATATGGACGAGCGCCAGCAGCTATGAATTTAGTAGCGCTTGTCAGGCCGAGAACGCCTTGTCGGCCGCACGCGCCAGCACCTGGCGCAACCAGACATGGGCGCTGCGTTGCTGTGAGCGCCGGTGCCACACAGCGTCGACGTGCACCGGCGACACGTCAAACGGCAGGGGGCGCAGCACCAGCTGTTCGGCGATTCCGGTCACCCGGACGAAATGCCGCGGCAGCACGGTGAGCAGGTTTGAGTTGGCCACCACCCGCCCCGCAGTGAAGAACTGGTTGACGGTCAGCACCACATGCCGCTCCCGTCCCAGTGAGGCGAGGGCCTCGTCCACGAAGCCGTAGGGGCGGCCCGAAAAACTCACCAGCATGTGGCGCGCCGCGCAGAACCTGCTCAGCGTGAAGGGGCCGGTGGCCAGCGGGTGGTCTTTGCGCATGACGCAGACATATTCGCCGTCATACAGGCGCTGGTGCAAAAACGGCAGGGGCTCGCCGCTTTGCGCGCCGGCCGTCAGGTCGGCCAGCACCGAGGGAAAGTAGCCCACCGCCAGGTCGCACAGCTCCTCGTCCAGCAGGCGCCGCGGGTCGCGCGTGGTGAGGGGAATCACGCGTATCGAGACGCCGGGGGCTTCCTGGTCCAGCGTTTCCACCAGGCCGGGGATCAATTCGGCTGCGGTGGCGTCGGCCATCGCCAGCACAAAAATGGTGTTGGCTTCGCCGGGCACAAATTCGTTGGGCACCAGCGACTCCTGCAGCTGCTGCAGGGCTTCGCGGACCGCCGGCCAGATCGCCACCGCGCGCGGGGTGGGCGCCATGCCCTGTCCGCTGCGCTGCACCAGCTCGTCGCCCAGCGTCTCACGCAGCCGGCGCAGGGCGTTGCTGACAGCCGGCTGGGTCAGCGACAGGTTGCGCGCCGCCCGGGTCAGGCTGCGCTCGGCCATCACTTCGTCGAACACGCGAAGCAGGTTCAGGTCCAGGGTCCGGAAATTGAGGGGGTTCAAGGCTTGAAAGGGCTTGGATCGCTTTGGGCAAAGGGGTTAAAAGGCTTTGGTCTGCATGATCAAAGCGTCAGGTTATCACCAGTATGAATGAATCACATCATAAAGATAAAGTTGAGTAACATCAGTGGTAACCCTAATATCCCCTTACCCGCTGCAATTTTGGTTCAGCGGAGTTAACCAAAGGGATTCCATCATGACCAGCTTCGTCAATATCAAATACTCCACACAGCACCCCGGCGTTGCCCGCGCTGAGTCGGCCTTTGGTGCCGTACGCCAGCTGGGACATGCCTTCTCCGGCACCCGCGGGCTTGCCGCGCTGCTTTTGTCGGCTGTCGTGGCTGCCGTGATGGTGGTGGCTTACCAGGTGATGGACAGCGTTGCTGAAGGCCACCTGCTGGTCATGTGGATCGGCGTGTGGGCCATCGCTTTTGTCGTCCTGGCGCTTTTCGCCGGCGCTGCACGCAATGCTGCTGCCCACCTCAAGGTCGGCCTGGACAGCTGGTCCCGCAGCGTGGCTGAAGCCCGCGCCGACCAGCGCCTGTGGCAAGCCGCCAAGAACGACCCCCGCGTGATGGCCGACCTGCAAGTCGCCATGGCGCGCCAGCAAGTTGCCGTTGAAGAGGCTGTTGTTGCTACCGCTGAAGTGGCATCCGCTCCAGCCGGCCTGTCGCAGCGAGCCATGCGTCTGGGTGGCGCCGAGCTGAAGGCCTATCTGCAAGCCGAGGCTATCGCGGAAACCGCAGCGGCTGT
Source organism: Polaromonas sp. P1_E3 (assembly GCF_056405935.1). Taxonomy (NCBI): domain Bacteria; kingdom Pseudomonadati; phylum Pseudomonadota; class Betaproteobacteria; order Burkholderiales; family Comamonadaceae; genus Polaromonas; species Polaromonas sp. P1_E3. The sequence continues at coordinate 876 of NZ_JBFUBD010000002.1, read as the reverse complement.
GGCTGCTCCGGCTGAAGAGGCCCTTCCGGCCGGCCTGACACAGCGCGCCAAGCGCCTGGGAGGCGCCGAATTGCGCGCTTACCACCGCTATTACGTCTGAATGTGAGCTTTGCTGCTCTTTAGCGGCGACCCACAAAAAAGCCACCGGATCCGGTGGCTTTTTTTTGCCCTGGCGCAGTCATGCGCCAGGAACGGGGCGCGCCGCAGGTCATGCGAAACGCCCCGCGCGTGACGTGCCGGTCAGGCAGCCAGGCGGCGCTCGATCGCGGCTTTGGTCTCCTCCAGCTCTTTCGGCAGGTGATGTTCGAGTTGCTTGAACAGTTCAGCGTGCAGTTCCAGCTCTTTTTGCCAGGCCGCCTTGTCGATGCTGGTCACGGTCTTGAACTGCTCGGCGCTGAAGTCCAGGCCGGTCCAGTTCATGTCTTCGTAGCGGGGGCTGACGCCGGTGATGTGCTCGACGCCCTGGCCATTGCCTTCGATGCGGTCGATCATCCACTTCAGCACGCGCATGTTTTCACCGTAGCCGGGCCAGACAAACTTGCCGTCTTCGCCCTTGCGGAACCAGTTGGCGGTAAAGATCTTGGGCAGCTTGGCGCCGGAGGCTTCCAGTTTCTGGCCCACGTTGAGCCAGTGCTGGAAGTAGTCGGCCATGTTGTAGCCGGCAAATGCGATCATCGCGAACGGGTCGCGGCGCACCACGCCCACCTGGCCGGTGATGGCGGCGGTGGTTTCCGAGCCCATGGTGGCGGCCATGTACACGCCTTCCACCCAGTTGCGGCCTTCGGTGATCAGCGGCACGGTGTTGGAACGGCGGCCGCCAAAGATGAAGGCGTCAATCGGCACGCCGGCGGGGTCRTTCCAGGCCGGGTCCAGCGC